>JAKAAS010000440.1 GCA_021802225.1 Bacillota bacterium | reverse complement strand
AGGGCTGGTGGCAGCGGTCAGGGGGGTGGGCCGACCCGGCCAAGCTGACCCTGGTGGGAAACGGCGAGCGCATCCTCTCGGAACTGCGGCCATTTGGAGAGCCGGAAAAAGCCGACCCGTTCGGCGTGACCCTGGTGCTGACGCCCGCCGATGACCTGGGGGTTTTGCGCCAGGCCTTGAGGACCCTGGGTGGGGCGGGCGGGCTGGCGGCGCCGATGGCGATGTGGCCCCAAGCCGTGCCGGTGTGGCCGCCTGGCGAGGCGGTCCGCCGGCCCCGCGAGTGGGTGCCCTGGCGCGAGGCTGCCGGGCGGGTGGCCGCGGCTCCGGTGACTTTGTACCCGCCGGGAGTGCCTGTGATCGTGTCAGGCGAAAGAATTGACGCGGGCATGGTATCATGGCTCGAAAGCACGCGGGATTGGTGCCGGCAGCGCACAGGCGAGCTGCAGGGATTCGAGCCCGCGCCTGAGGGAACTTTGTGGAAGGAAGGCGAGGAAGGGCTATGGGTGACGACCGAATTCGAGGAACGCTGATTTCCTTTGAGGGTCTGGAGAAAGTAGGCAAGACCACGCAAATCCGCCGGCTCGCGCTGTGGCTGAGGTCACTGGGGCATACCGTGACGGTGCTGCGCGAACCAGGGGGCACGATGCTCGGGGAAACACTGCGGGGGATGCTGCTGCATACTGTACAGATACACAGCGCAGCCGCGGAATTTTTGCTGTTCGCAGCCGCGCGGGCGGAACTGGTCACGACGGTTATCCAGCCGGCGCTGGAAGAGGGGCAGATTGTCATTTTGGACCGCTATGGTGATTCGTCGGCGGCATACCAGGGTTTTGGGCGGGGGTTAGAGGTAAAATGGATTACATTGGTGAATGAGAAGGTCACCGCCGGGGTTGAGCCCGATATGACTTTCTGGCTGCGCGGCCCGTCGTTCGCTGTCGGGGATGACAACATTGAGAGCCAGGACCAGGGATTTTTTGCCCGCGTGGAAGAAGGGTATGAGACCCTGGCGAGCCAGGAGCCAGCGCGCTGGCATATCATCCCCAGTGCGCGCCCCGCGGATGCCGTGAGCCGCGACATTCAGGCAGCCGTCCGGGAGACGCTGAATATCGGCTAACCCTTGCAAGCGAACCAAAACGAGAGAGGAGGCTAGCTGGTGAAACTGGTGATTGCCATTTTACAGGACAAAGATGCATCTCAAGCCGTCACAGAATTGAACCGGCGGGGGTTTCGGGCGACAAAACTGGCCAGCACGGGAGGATTTCTCCGCGAGGGCAATACCACCATCTTGGCCGGGATCGAGGAAAAGGATGTGGAGGCGGTGATTCATATCCTCAAACGGACTTCAGCCGCCAGGCAGGAAACGCTGACGCCACAGACCCCAAGCCATAGCGGGGAGCCCTATATTCCCTTTCCGGTGGAAGTGACCGTGGGCGGGGCTACGATATTTGTCGTGGATATTGATCGCTATGAAAAGTTCTGACACGTATCTGGCGCCTTGGCCTCCAGTCGATCAGGGCTGGCGGGAGCGGGGCCTGGGGCAGGCGCTGCTCGTCACTGGGCGGAGCGCCGAGACCCGCCTGCTGGCGGAAGCTCTGGCACGCCAGCTGACATGCGAGGACGCCAAGACGCCCCCGTGTTCCTGCCGCTCGTGTTCCCGCGCCCTGGCAGAACACCCGGACATCGTGGTGATTCGTCCGGAAAAAAATCGTATCCGGCGGGATCAAATCGAGCCGGTGCTGCAAAATCTCTACCGCCTGCCGCTGTGGTCACCAGGGCAGTTTGTCTGGATTGAGCAGGCGGAACTCATGACGGAAGCCGCCCAGAACTACCTTCTCAAGAGTCTGGAGGAGCCTCCCGGCTATGTTACGTTTGCCCTCGTGACCGAACAGAGCGCAGGCCTTTTGGAGACAGTCCGCAGCCGCTGCCAGGTGCTGCGGGCTCAGCCTGGGGTGCCGCAGGAAAGGACTCTTCAGGAGTTTAATCCCCGGCAGCTCTTCACCCGTGACCACTTCACGGCCCCAGGCATTGTGGATATGGCCTATTGGGCTAGGGACCGCTACCGGCAAACGGGGCAAGAGGTCTACCTGTCGCTGTGGGAAGCGTCCTACCAGGCTTTCCGGCATCTTGAGGCGAATGGCAATGCCGACATCGCCAAGGAGATTCTCCACAATGTCTACAGCCATGTGCAGCGGTGACCCTGAGGGCGGCTGGTGGGTGTACATCCTGCTGTGCGAGGACGGCTCCTTCTATACGGGCATCGCCCGCGATGTGCGCAAGCGATTTGTGGCGCACCAAAGAGGCAAGGGGGCACGGTATACCAAGGCCCATAAGCCTGTGGAGATTTGGTGCCAGTTTGGCCCCTTTTCCCACCGCTCGGCCCTGCAGGAAGAAATACGCCTGAAAAAATTGTCGCATGACGCCAAGGAGGCGCTGAAAGCGGTTGTCTAAACCTGAGGAACGGCAATGGGTGGAGCCTGGCCATGTGTATCTGGTGGGGACCCCGATTGGGAATTTGGAGGATTTCTCGCCGCGCGCACAGGCTGTGCTGCGGCAGGTGGACCGCATTTTGTGTGAAGATACGCGGGAGACGGAAATTCTGTGCCGCCAGTTCGGCATTCAGCGCCCACTGGTGTCATTTCATGCCCACAATGCCCACCAGCGTCTGCCCATGATTGCCGGGTGGCTGCAGAGCGGGCAGAGCGTGGCTATGGTTTCCGACCGGGGAATGCCAGCCGTCTCCGACCCGGGCCAGGAACTGGTAGCATGGCTGTACCAGCAACACCTGCCCTTTACCGTGGTACCGGGGCCGTCGGCCCAGGTGACAGCTTTCGCTGCCTCCGGCTATGCGCATCCCTATGTGTTCTGGGGCTTTCTGCCGCCGTCCGGAAAGAGTCGGCGGGAAATGCTCGGGCACATTGCAGAGTCCGCCTTCACTGGCGTGATTTATATCGCTCCCCACCATATGGAGAAGACTCTGGACGCGCTGCTAGACGTCTTGGGCCCCAGCCGCCAAGTGACGGTGGGCCGGGAACTGA
>JAKAAS010000439.1 GCA_021802225.1 Bacillota bacterium | reverse complement strand
GCCCTTCAGCACAGCAGCACCGACACGCTTGGGGCGGACAAAGAGGATCCGGCCCGAAAGGGTCTGTGCCGGATCCGTCATCCCCACGACGGCAATATCTCCTTCGCGGCGCACCCACACATTGTTCTCGACATCGTAATAGAGATGCTCGGGTATATCGCACCCTTGAATTTCTGCCATGATGAACCTCCTTCGTGAACATGGCGGTGAGTGCTTACCGGATAGCCGGCTCAGACAGAAACTGCCGGATAAGCCCCATGGCGTCAGACTCCATGTCCCCAACGTGCAGCTCCTCGGGGCGGTGTCCGAAGGCGATTCCAATCAGCTGGGTGTAATACATCACCGGAAGCTGTGCGCTCTCACCGACTGTGCCTATGGCCCGAAACTGCAAGGCGTCCAGTCCGCCAGCGCACTTCGGGCACATCAGAGCCAGGACATCGGCGCCGCTGGATTTGGCCGTGGAGAGAATGCGGCCCGTTAACCGGCCAGAAATTTTCTCGTCGGACAGCAGATTTTTGCCGCCGCAGCACGTCGTTTCGGCGCGGTGTTCGACGACGGTGGCGCCGAGCGCAGCCATCAGGTCGTGCATAAAGTGAGGATGTTCGGTGTCCTCTCCCGCAATTTGCACCGAACTCAGCATTTTGGCAGGCCTCTGGTACAAGCAGCCGTAATAAGGTGCCACCCGCAGCCCGGTTAAGGGCACCCGCACCCGCTTGGCAATCTCGTCGAGGCCAATCACATTGACCAGATACTCCAGGGTATTGCGGACAGTGGGCTGCTCCAGGATCTGCGGCTCATCGGCCGCTTTCAGCATGGACTGAATCTGGTCGAGATGGACTCCCCCTTGTTTCACGGCGTAGGCGGTGCGGGACAGTTCGTGGTAACAGACGTTGCACGATACCATGACTTCGGTCTCGCCCTGATTGATGAGATGGGCCAGATTGCGGGCGGGAAGGAAGTGGCTCTTCAATCCTTCGCCTTTCAGTTCGCCTGCTCCGCAACAGGAGTAGTCCTCCACGTCCACGAGAGTCATGCCTAAGTCCTGGGCAATTACCCTCGTGCTGACATCGTAGGCGCGGTCAATGGTTTTGAGAGAGCAGCCAGGAAAGTATGCCGTTTGCATCATGAAGCCTCCTTTTGATTGGATGGGGAAAACGCGGTCTGCGGTCCTGGCGGTTAAGTTTGGACAGACTCCATCAGAACGGACCGGCTGCGGTTCCAGTGCCGGGGGCGGCCGATTAACAATGTTTTCAGGGCGCGGCCATCTTTCAGCATCCGGATGGCGGCTTGACGCAAGTCGGGACCGAACAGTTCCTTCTGCCGTCCAAGTTTGCTCAGGAATTCGGCCTGCAGCCGGGGCAGGCTGAGCCGCCCGTAAGTTTCCAACTGGTGGCGGTAGGCTTCATGATTGGCGAGATAGGCCTGATCCATCTTTTCCGGCACCTGCTTTCGCAGCCACTGTCCGATGGATTCGATAACCTCCGCCGTGTTGACCTCTTTGGGGCAGTGATTGGTGCAGATATAGCAGCCCACACAGCGCCAGATGATATCGGCATTCTTGATCAAGTCGTCCTTGCGTCCCACCCGCACCCAGTAAATGAACTGCCGGGGATTGAAACCTGGCACCTCGTGGGCGACGGTGCAGCCAGCGGTGCACATCCCGCACTGAATGCAGTTGTCGATGCTTTCCCCGATTGCACTCGCGCGCACATCATCCCAAGAGTCCAAATCACGTTCGGAATGCACCCGGGTCTTGAGCATGGTGTTCCAGCGGCCGGAAATATCAATCCCATCCATGACCAGATTGTCCTCTTCCATAATCTGGTCGTCCTGAAGCAGGGAGCGTTCAATAATGCCAGAACCTTTGGCCATAGGGGGTCACCTCCTTCAAATTCGTCAAGATTGCTCCATCCATGAGTCGGGCGCTTCCACAGGGACCCCAGTGGGGACAGCTTGCGGGGGGATGGCGAGCCCGAGAAGATAGCTGACTACTCCCAGCACTGTGGGGATGGTGGAAAAAATGGATTTGGACGTCGTAAAGTACATCTTGTACAGGTAGTCTGCGTACAGATAGGCCAGCACCAAGTCCGTGGAATAGACGCCCCAGCGGTGAAGACCGTGATCCTTCAGCATCTCGCCGACACCTTGGAGGCGCATGAAGAGCTCCTCGTAATTTGCGCCGTAGGCATGGAAGCGGTCCTTGCCGTTCAGTCCCAAATGGTTGGTAAACTCCATCAGGTACGGCAAGGCGCCCGTTGCGGTTTTCCACGAATACACCCACTGCGGACCAAGCGGGTAGCGTCTGGGCGAGTAAAAATGCAAAAATTCAACAGCGAGATCATGAGCCTGCTCCTTGGAGACCATCGGCAAACTCATGCCCAGCGCCCGGATTTGGTCATCGACGTTGTCGTCCATTTCCAGCAAGGTGCTGAGGTAGACTTTGACCTGGCCCAGAGGCATTTGGGGTTCAATGGCAGGCAGCGCCCGCCGCCAGCTGCGCAGGCGCCGCAAGGCGCCTGCCCACTGGGCGTCGGTGGTCATGGCTACTGTCATGGGATTGGCCACCTGGTGCAGCATCCGGGAGGTCTGGTTCAACTCCTGGAGCGTCTCGTCCAAGGGGATCTGCTCCAGATTTTCCTTGACACTGCGCCATGTTTCTTCCATTCCGGGGCTTTTCAGCCGCTCCAGGAAGTCATCATACTCGCTCATACGACCACCTTCGTTTTGAGGTACTGCATCACGGCCAGACTGGCCACATCTCCTTCGGCAATGGCATCCTCAATGGCCTTGGGGCCGCTGGCGCTGCCCGCCACGAATACCCCGGGGCGGCTGGTGAGACTGGCATTGCGCATGGGCTCCGACTGTTGCACGAAGCCGTGCGGCTCCAACTCGACCTGGAATTTTTGAGACAGCATGCGGGTGCCTTGACTGGGTTCCATGCCTGCCGCCAGCACCACCAGGTCAAAGGGCCATTCGAAAGGTCCCCGGACCAGGGTGTCTTCTCCCTTCAGCACTGGCTGCCCGGCTTTTTGTGTGACCTCG
>JAKAAS010000438.1 GCA_021802225.1 Bacillota bacterium | reverse complement strand
CGTTCTTCCTGCTGGTGCTCGTGCCCGACTTTTACCTCCCCTGGCGCATGCTTGGGACCCGCTTTCATGATGGACTCAACGGCATGGAGGCATCCAAACGGATTTTTGAAATTCTGGATGCGCCGGCGCTGGCTCAGTCGGGCGGGAGTGAGCGGGTGGATCACGTGGAAAGCCAGCCGATTGTGCTGGACCGGGTGGATTTTCAGTACAGCGGGCGTGCGGAGTCGGCTCTGCGGGGCGTCAGCGCCGTGGTGAGGCCAGGAGAGCGGGTGGCGGTAGTCGGGCCGAGCGGTGCAGGGAAGAGCACGCTGCTGGCGCTGCTGATGGGGTTTGCCCAGCCCACTGGCGGGTCGCTGCGCTTAGGTTCCACGTCTTTTGCCGACATGGATTTGTCGTGGTGGCGCCAGCACGTCATGTTTTTGACGCAGAATCCCTATATATTCTCCGGGACAGTGCAGGACAACCTGCTCATGGCGAAACCCGGGGCATCGGAGGGGGAAGTGCGGCAGGCCATCGATCGGGCGGGTGCCGATGCCTACATCGCAGCGATGCCGCAGGGCTTGTCCACCCAGTTGGGAGAGGGGGGGAGCGGGTTGAGCGGAGGCCAGAAACAGCGGCTCGCTCTGGCCCGGGCGTATCTTAAAGATGCGCCCATCATCCTCATGGATGAGCCTACGGCCAATCTCGACCCGGAAACGGAGGCGGACCTGTGGAACGGCTTGGAACGGCTTCTAAGCGGGCGCACGGCCATTGTGGTGGCGCACAGGTTGTCTACGGCCCGCCACTTGGATTCGGTCTGGGTGATGAATCGCGGCGTGCTGGAACAGGTTGGCAAACCGCGTGAGCTGGAATTGATGCCGGGGCTGTACCGTGAACTGATCCGTGCGTATGCGCCTGTTCAGGAGGAGGGTCTTTATGCGTCACTACACCGCACTGCTGAAACCTTATAAGTGGATGGTGGTACTGGCTTTATTGATGGGCACGTTCACAGTGGCGGCGAATGTCGGCCTGATGTCCACTTCTGCCTATCTGATTGCCCGGGCTGCGCAGCACCCGTATACGATTCTGCTGCTGTGGGTGCCCATTGTCGGAGTGCGCTTCTTTGGCACGTCGCGCGGGGTATTCCGCTATTCTGAGCGCTTGGTGTCGCATGACGTGACGTTTCAACTGCTCAAAGAGCTCCGCGTGTATGTCTACCGCCGGATAGAGCCCTTGATTCCTTCCAGGCTGCGGGAGTTTCACACCGGCGATCTGTTGAGCCGGGTGGTGGGCGATGTGGACACCTTGCAGAATCTCTATCTGGGACTGTTTTCGCCACCTGTGATTGCGCTGCTCGCCTCCCTCCTCATTCTGGGTCTCATGGACTATTTTGGTTCGTCTCTGGCGCTAGCGCTGGCAGTATTCCTGCTGGTGACGGGGATCGCCGTGCCAGCCCTCACGCAGTGGGCCGCCTCGGGGGTGACTGGGCCCATGGTGCGGGCGCGCGGGCAACTGAGCACGGAATTGGTTGAGGCGATTCATGGCAACACCGACTTGCTGGTGCTCGGCCAGGAAGCCGGGCATTTGGCCAAAGTATCCCGCCTGGTGCAGCAGTGGGCCCGGCGCCGCATGCGGCTGCACTGGATAAGCGGGATCAGCGCCGGGCTGATGCAGGCGCTGAACAATGGCGCGATGTGGGTCATCCTCATCCTGGGCATTGGCCTGGTGGCACGGCATGCCTTGGCCCCTGTGCTTTTGCCAGTCGTCGTGTTGCTGGCCCTAGCCAGCTTTGAGGCGGTTAATGCGTTGCCTCCAGCATTTCAGTTTCGTGGCCAAATTGCCGCAGCGCGGCAGCGGATTGACGAAATTGTGGACCAGAGTCCCCCGGCATTTCAAGGCTACCTGACGATGGCCGACGTAGATGCGAGGCGCCTGGCCCCGTCCGTCAACTGGAGCGAAGTCAGATTCCGCTATGAGGACCGGGGGCCATGGGTGCTCGACACCGTATCGTTTGCCGTAGCCCCGGGCCAGCATATTGCTGTCGTGGGGCCAAGCGGAGCGGGAAAGAGCACGCTCGGAGGGGTCCTCTCCCAATTGTGGCCGTATCAGTCCGGGTCGATTGCGATAAACGGGGTGGAGTTGTCGCAGATCGCGTTGGAAGCGATGCCGCGTCTGATTGCTGTCGTGGACCAGGAGCCCCATCTGTTTGACACATCTCTGCGGGAGAATCTCCTCCTGGGCAATCCCGCGGCAACCCTTGCGGAGATGCACGAGGCGCTGCGCATTGCCCAACTTGAGGCATTGGTCAATGACCTGCCGCAGGGGCTGGAAACGCCTGTGGGAGAGCATGGCGTCAATTTTTCTGGAGGAGAGCGCAAGAGACTGGCGGTCGCCCGCGCTGTGCTGCAAAATACTCCGCTTATGGTCTTTGATGAGGCGACAGAGGGACTCGACGCCTTGACCGAACGCCATCTGATTCGCGAACTGGGATTGTGGGCCAAAGATAAGACAGTGATTTGGATTACGCACCGGCTGGCCAATTTGGACATGATGGACAAGGTGGTGGTGCTTTCGGCGGGCCGCGTCGTCCAAGATGGCCCAGCTTTGAGCCTTCTGGGCCATGACGGAATGTTCCGGCACATGCGTGAAGCGGAAGCCCAGACATTTGCCTGGAACGTGGCAGCGGATGCCGGCTAAAGTTTGGGGTTCTTGATGTTGACATGTCCCAGAACTGATTCGAGACCCGCTTGAACGAGGTCCGGCGGCAGGTGGCCGTGGGAGTAAAAATAATAGCTGTCAAAACTCCACTTCATCAGATGCGCGCTGACACCGTGCAATGCGATGTCGGTGTGTCCCCCATACATCGTATCCGACAGAATCAGGGTGGCCTCGCTTCCGCCCTCATACATGATGCAGAAAACTTCGGGCTTGTACAGGGGAACGTCGCCGGTGCTGGTCAGTTCCCTAATGACGGTGGCCGCGGCGATGTCCGCCTGGATAATAGCCAGGTGGCCGAGTTTGGGAATGGTCAGCGCATTGACATCGCCGGCGGCAAATATGTTTGGAAAAGA
>JAKAAS010000437.1 GCA_021802225.1 Bacillota bacterium | reverse complement strand
ACGCCTCCTGTTGGCCCTGACAGCGGCTGGTGAATCGGGTGCAGGCAGATTCCGGCTTGCGGCTTCTGCGCCTGAAACTGGACCCCGTCCGCAAGACCACGGGCGTGGCCCTGGTACGGGAATCGGAAACGGGGGACGGCACGACCGGCGAGGTCATCCGCAAGTCCGCGGTGCTTATGCTTCTCGAGTTGCAGCACCGGGCCAGGGCACTCACCCAGCGGCACTGGGTCGATACGACGCCGGCATGGGTCAATAAGCTGAGGCGTATGGCGCCGGTTACGGCGTTGTCGCAGGAACTGGTGCTCTTCGACATCCAGGCCATGCAGAACGCTGACATTTCCGGCATCGCATATCAACAAGGAGCACTCCAGGGTTACGCAGGCCGGGAATGCGCCTATTGCGGTGCCCGGAACGTGCCGCTCGAAATCGGCCACATCCATCCCCGCTCCAAAGGCGGCAGCGGCCGCGTAACACCCTCACGATCGCCTGTCACGACTGCAACCAGCGCAAGGGCAATATGTCGCTCGAACAGTGTCTGGCAAAGGGGCCGGAATGCGCACGGAAGATACGGACCCAGGCCCAGGCTCCTTTGCGCGACGCGGCGGCGGCGAACAGTACCCGGTGGGCGTTGTTTCAGCGACTCCAGGCGACAGGTCTGAACGTGGAAGTCGCCAGCGGGGGCCGGACCAAGCACAACCGTCACCGGTTGCAGGCACCCAAAACAGCATTGTCTCGACGCCTCCTGCGTAGCGCACGTTGATGCCAGAGAGCTAGGGGCAGGGATCTCGCTTGCCGCCGCGCCATGACCGCCCATTTTTTGGCGCGCTGTTGCACTTCTTGCGCTGACGGGCCGTTGCCCGGCAATCCACCATTATTTCCGACATTCGGCAGGAATCTCCTAGCGAATGTCAAACTGTAGAAATAAGTATAGTCTCTGGCAACAACCGCCGGTCGCAAAGACGTTCGGCTTCAGCATGCGGGTAATACGGCTTGGCTGAACGCCAGACCTTGACGTATGGCGCTTTTTCTTAATCAGGAGGTTTGTTCATGCATAGGTCTGTCAAAAATCATACCCGGACCAGGGCCGCGGTGACCCTCTTGTCAGCCACCGCTTTGACGCTGGCATTCACTGCACCTGCGGCAGCGTTTTCGGCCAGTGGCGCCCAGTATGTGCGCCTTAAAGGCACCAGCCCGGTCTTTGCTCTAGCCAGCCACACCCTGTATCACATTCCCGACGCCGCGCTGATGAACGCACTAGGCTCCTGGTCCAACGTGCAGACCACGTCATCCCTTCCCGGCGATACTGTGGGCTTGCCGGTTTTAGTCCCTTACCCTTCCGGCACTCTGCTGAAGACACCGGGCCAGCCAGCGGTCTACCTGGTCTGGCAGGGGATTTTGCGTCACATCGCGAGCGGCCAGGTCTTCAGCCAAATGGGGCTGGACTGGCAATCGGTCCGGATGGTCCCCGAAATTATGGCAAACTGGCCGGTGGGATCCAGCCTGGATCATCCGGTCCCCTACTGGCCCTCGGGCACCGTGCTGCGGGTTCAAAATGAGCCGGACGTCTATGAAGTGGTGAATCAGACGCTGCATCATATTCCCTCGGCCGCGATGTTCCACAGTCTGGGCTACCAATGGCGCGGCGTGCGCTCGGTGGCCGCCCTTCCCTATCCCGTCGGCAGCCCCATGACCTCTCCCCTCCGCGCTTATCCTACAGGAACCTTGCTGCAGGTTGCCGGGCACCCGTCCGTCTATGCCGACGAAGCGGGCAAGCTGCGCCATATTCCCAGTGCGGCCATGCTGCGCGCCCTGGGCTACCACTTCACCGAGATACTCACCGTGCCTTCCCTCATGGGGAATCCCGTCGCGGCCCCCTTAGGAGACACGTCCCTTCCCAGCGACCCCTCGCCAGCGCCAGCAGCCCCCCCTGCCGCCACCGCGCCGGCGGCCTCCAGCGCCTTCTATTCCATGGGCTACGGATACTACGCGGACAATGAGCCGAACGGGCCCAGCAACTCCTCGTATCAGGACTTGCTGCAAAATGCTCAGGGGCTGTCCGTCATCAATCCTGTCTGGTACTTTGTGCAGGGCCAGGGAAGCGACTGGCAGGTGACAAACTGGACCTCATCAATTCCCACCCAGTCAGGGCAGGACAATGTGAGCGTCGTGACCCAGGAAGCCCACCGTGAGGGCCTCCTGGTGCTGCCGTCAGTCGGCATTTACTACAGCCCGTCATCCGGCCCTATCAGCACCCCCTCGGAACAGCAGGCGCTGGTCCAACAACTCGTATCGGTCGTCCAGCAGAATAACTATGACGGGCTGACCATTGACTTTGAAAGCCAGGGGTCAGGAAGCCTCTCCGTCACCGCGGCTTCCCAGCAATATACCGCCTTTATCCAGCTTCTCGGCACCGCCTTGCACCAGGTGGGCAAAAAACTCATGATCGCCGTCTATGCCAGTCCATATCCCGCCACCATTTATAATTACGCGGCACTGGCTCCGTACGTCAACTGGATAAACATTATGGCATATCCCCAGCACAACAGCGCGACCCCAGCAGGTCCCACCCAAGGCTATCCCTGGGTGGAGGGCATCGTCAGCACAGCCCTGGCCACCGGCATCAGCCCCTCGCAGATCATCTTGGGAGTGGCCCCTTACGGTCATTCCTGGACGTATAGCAACAGCGGCGTGACCGCCCACACGTACGAGTCAAACCGCACGATTCACACATACATCTCCACGAACAACATTGTGCCGGTCTGGGACCCGCGGGAAAAGGCCATTGTGTTCACCACCGGAGCACTGGCCCAGACGCCGCCGGCACCGCTGTCGTACAACACGTCGCAGGCCCTGGATTCCGTCAAAAATCTGCAGGCCGTCCTGAACATTGTCCTGCTGGACTACGCCGTCAGCCACGGGCAGACGGTTCCCCCCATGCTCTGGGCCGATGGCTATTATGGGTCGTATACGGCTCAGGCCGTCACCACTTTCCAGCAGGACTTCAATGTCCAGGGCGCACAGCCCGGAGTCTATGACGCTTTTTCTTAATCAGGAGG
>JAKAAS010000006.1 GCA_021802225.1 Bacillota bacterium | reverse complement strand
AGTCCCTCGGAGCGGTCCTTTATTTTAACTCGTTCCAGTTTTGCCGGCATCGGGAAATATGCCGCAATTTGGACTGGCGACAATTCCAGTTGGTGGCCCCATTTGAAAGAGACCGTGCCGATGTTACTCAATTTAAGCTTGTCCGGCATTCCCTTGGTAGGTGTGGATGTCGGCGGATTTCGAGGTAGCCCCAGTCCCGAGTTGTTTCTACGATGGATGCAACTAGGCGCGTTTACGCCATTTTTTCGCAATCATACCGCAAAAAATACACCATCGCAAGAACCGTGGGTTTTTGGACCCCCTATTGAACAATTTGTTGTTGATGCCATCCGTCAACGCTATCATTTACTGCCTCTCTGGTATACGCTGCTCTACGAATCGCATATGACAGGAGCTCCCATGATTCGACCTTTATGGTGGAATGCGCTGGGTGATGAACGAAGTCATCGGATAGACGATGAGTTTATGGTAGGTGACGTGTTGGTTGTGGCTCCCGTTACGCAACCTCGTATCATGGAGCGACTGGTTTATTTGCCGGAAGGAAAATGGCTGTCTTGGCCGGATTTGCAAGGACCAGTGTTTGAGGGTGAACAAAGTTATATCGTTCCGACACCTTTGGACCACATACCTGTATTCGTTCGTTTGGGAAGCGTTATTGCGGTAAGTCCGGTACGGGAATGGGCAGATTTGTCGATCGTGGAGTGGGAGGTCATATGGGGCTCTTCAGGCGGTGGCACCTTATATCTCGACGACGGTCACTCCATGAAGTACCAAGAAGGGCACTGTCGGTACATTACCACTCAGTGGATTCAACAACACGATACCGGACGGCTGGTATGTCAAGACCATGCGGATACGGGTTGGACGCAGTGGCCGCGTAATATCACCTTCCGGAACCTACCTCCTTCTTGTCACGCAGTACAGATAACCGTCGATGGCACCCGCTATGAAGGGATACCCCCGTCTACTAGTGGTGGGGTTTGCATTTCGTTAGATGGCCCCGTACGAGAAATTCTCATAGCGATCCAACCGTAATGAAGATCGTCTAGGAACTGAACATTAGAACAGGAGTTGGTGAAATCTTATGAGTCGTCCTATTTCCAATATCGTTCCCCCTCCATCATGGACCCGATTAACAACCGTATTGGAGGTCGAAACCCTGACCGAATCCCGTGTCATTTTGATCAAATGCTCAGAAGAGAATGTCTCATTGCAACTCTTTGCGGATGGAACGATACGCCTTCGGGCCCAACGCCCTTTTGCCGAATCTCTCCCTCCCGGTCTTTTAGACCTCACAGCATTTGATGCGGTAACCCCGGACATAGAGTCAACCACGTCGGGTTGGCGCCTTACGCACGAAAACACTGTCGTGACAATTAATCGTGATCCCTTACAAGTTACCCTCTACCACAACGATGAACCAGTCTGGTCAACAATGGCCGGGGGAATGGGGTTTCGTCAAGATAGCGTTTGGTGCCAAGTTCCATTGCAACGAAACACCCATCTCTACGGTCTCGGCGAAAAGGTGGGCACGTTGAACAAACGTCCAGGCCGGTGGACGCAATGGACCACAGATCGTTTCTTGCACGTTCCCAGTGCTGACCCCCTTTACATCGCTATCCCCTTCGCCATCCTCTCGAACGAGACAACTCGTACAGGCATTTTCCTCGCGAACGCTCATCGGTCTTATTTCGATGCCGATATTAGCCAGCTCAATGTGCTGACATTAGGGGCTGATGGTGGAGAGCTGGATCTGTTTATTTTCCCCGGTTCTCTGACCGAAATTTTGAACCGTTATACGGCATTGACCGGGCGAACACCGTTGCCTCCACTATATGCCTTAGGATTTCAGCAAAGCCGCTACAGTTATGCCACAGACACAGAAGTCCGAGACATCACCCATCAATTTCGAAAATATCGTATTCCCTGTGATGCAATCTATCTTGATATCGACTACATGCAGGGATACCGGGTGTTTACATGGGATTCAACACGATTTCCCACCCCTTTGACTCTGGTCAGCGATCTCAAAGAAGAAGGTTTTGCGGTAATTCCCATCGTGGACCCCGGCGTCAAGGTCGACCCGAACTATTCCGTTTATCAACAAGGGAACCACGATAACCACTTTCTCGCGTATGCCAATGGCGAGGAATTCCATAGTCAGGTTTGGCCTGGCATGTGTGCTTTTCCCGATTTCTTACGGCCTGAAACGCGGGATTGGTGGGGAAACCAACATGAAACCTTAACAGCAGCGGGGGTTACCGGAATCTGGAATGACATGAATGAACCCGCGTGGAATCGAGGTGGACCTGGTTCCTACGGTCATGACAATGATGCAGATGTTGTGCATCATGACGGAATGGGAACACGATATTCTCACAGTGCTGTGCACAATTTATATGCATTTTATGAGGCTCAAGCGACCTTTGAAGCACTACGGAACAAATTACAGATTCCCTCCAGTGACGGGAAGGTCACACACGGACGCCCCTTTGTTCTCACTCGTTCAGGCTTTGCAGGCATTCAACGTTATGCTGCCGTATGGACAGGAGACAACTGCAGTTGGTGGGAGCACATGGCGATGGCTATTCCAATGTGTTTGAATTTAGGACTGTCCGGGGTGGCATTTTCCGGTCCCGATGCTGGAGGATTTCAGCACAATGCCACACCTGAGCTTTATGCCCGATGGATTCAAATGGCCGCATTTTTCCCCTTTTTCCGCGCACACACTGCGAAAAACACCGCGCATCACGAACCGTGGTCCTTCGGACCCGATGTTCTCGCCATTGCGCGTCAATATATCGAATATCGCTATAGATTTTTACCGTACTTGTACTCCCTATTTTATCAGACTTATCGAACCGGCACGCCCGCAATGCGACCACTCCTATGGGAATTCCCCGAGGACACCATGGTTCTCGACATTGATGACCAATTTCTGCTGGGTTCTGGTCTTATGGTGGCCCCGGTAACCCGACCCAATTCGCGTGAGCGACGCGTCTATTTGCCGGCGGGCCACTGGTTTGATTTTTGGACACACGAGGACCTGGTTGGCCCCAGTTCCCGAATTGTGGATTGTCCTTTGGAGACATTACCGTTATTTATAAGATCTGGTTCAGTTATTCCATTGGGACCCAAAGTATTGTCCACGGCTTACCTACCCGCCCAAGATCTGGCTATGGGTACCGACGGTCCCCGCGAGTTTTTCATCGCACGAGGAAACGGCCAGTTCGTCGTGTATAGCGACGACGGAAAAACTGATCGGTATCAAGAAGGGGCCTATCGAACGATCCAAGTCACGGTGAAAAGTGATGGATCGACCACATATGTGACTTGGGAAGCCTTACATTGGCCTTCGATGGCTGCACCGTTGAAGGGAAACTATCTCGTTCACATCGGGTATTATGAGCGCCCACCTCACCGCATCCGAAACGACTCCCAAGAATTGGAGCAAGTCGATACCTCACCTGGGCCTGGACAATGGACGTGGGATTCGGCGGAACGGCGGATCAGTGTCGTGTTGACTGCCACCCCGATCCCACACCGGTCAGCGAATTTGATCATTGAAAGCCGAGAGAATCCGTTGTGAGTATTCTTAAGAGTTGTTTTAACCGCTTGTTATTGTCTTTATTGTCGGATAACTCCGACTAGCCCCTTATGTCATACTGTTCGGGATTATTAAGAAGGAAGGCGAAGATTGTGAAGACGGTGAAGAAGTGGATGGTGGCGTTCGGCATTCTTCTGTATTGCCTCGTGGCAGGATTTGCGATGCGATCCCTTGTCGTTTCCGCTCCCAAGGTAGATGCAGCCACCAAAACCAGCTCAAAGCAAGCCAAAAATGCGGGTGCCGCAAAACTCTCCGCGACCGTCACAACGCTGAAGGTCGCGCTCAGCGCCGCGATTGCTTTGGACAATTACCAGATGACAACGGAATCGCCAACGGCAGCTCAAACAACCTTGAACCGGGACCTCAAAACACTGCAGGCATTAAAGCCATCGTCGTCCGTTGTTGCCGCGCAACATGCAGTAACCTTAGCCAAAACGGCTCTTAAAAAGAAGTCCGTTATGCCGGCAGCCCTCCGTTCATTGGAAACTCTTGGTGCAGGGATCAAGAAGCACTCCGCACTTGAGGGAGGGAATAAGTCATGAAAACGAATGACTCCCGCTGGACCAAAGCGTGGAATGACTTTGCCATTTGGCGGAGGCTCACTTGGGATTTGAGCGGTCGGTCACCGGAAAAGGTATCAGGAAATTCTTATGCGCGCATGCTGGGTTTCATGTCGCCGTTCTGGTGGCTGCTTGTGTTGATTCTTGCCTTATCTTTCACAAGCATTGCACTTGGTGTGGTTCCAGTCTTTATTGTCAAAAATATTATCAACAAAACACTGCCACCTCATGCCAACCTGCCCCTTTTATGGCACTTTGTGGAGTTGTTGGCAGGTATTTTTCTTGTGAAAACATTAATGGGAGCCCTGAGCAGCTATCTGCATGGAATCCTGAGCAATGGCATTATCCAGGATCTGCGTAGCGATCTGTTTAGCCGTCTCATTAAACAACCCCCCAAAGCAGAAAGTCGCGAACGCACAACGACCCGTGTTATCAATGATGTCGGCATATCGAGTACGGGTTTTTCCGTATTGGGATGGCGACCTGAAGCCATGAGTGGGGTCGTCGGTTTCTTGAACATGGTTCTCGGGTTCATCAATAACGGATGGTCGCTCTTCGTGTCCCTGACGGCAATGTTTATACTAAGCTGGCACTTCACCCTGGTTTTATTGCTGGCTCTTCCCCCCTTCTTTTTATTGACGCGGTTAGTGGCACGCGTTTTGTATACGTTGAGCCATCAGGAATATGGCAATATGGCCGAGTTAAATGCGTCCATGGTTCGGTCGGTGGGTTGGGCGGGTTCTGCTTGGGCTCGCCTTTTTGGCCAAGAATCCAAGCAACGTCAGGAGTTTGAGGAGGCTAACCGCAAAATCTCGGAAACCAGTATTGCCTCACGGATTATCAGTGATGCCCATCATATGAGCTATACGTTTCCCATCGCTCTCACCACCGTATTTATCTGGTTTTACGGCGCGATTCAGGTCATGCACGGCACTATGTCACTCGGCACCTTGATTGCCTTTTCTGCCTTACTCGTCAAAAACACGTGGACCTTGAGTAATTTTATTGGTGCTTTTGTGTTTTTCCCTCACTTACGGGGAGTCCTCGATCGCATTTTTGCCATGTGGCCTTCTACCGAAGGTATACACGTCGCTTTTCTTCGTCGCCGTCACAATCCCGGTCCACGACCTTCGTTGTGGCACTGGTTACGAGATCTCGAAGTGCGTTTTACACCCCCGCCGGTGATGCGGACTAAGTCCTTACGCCGACTGTTAGCCTTCATGTTACCCTACTGGCCCTACTGGCTGATGATCCTCGCGGACGCAGTCATTGCTGTGGCTGGTTTGGCAACTTTGGTCCCATTGTTCCAACGCACCATAATCGACACGGCAATTCCTCAACACAATCTCAAATTGCTGGCTTTCGCTGTGTTTATGATAGGATTGTTTCCCTTTGTGCATTTGTTCTCCGCAGAATTGAGCGCCACGGGACATGAATTTCTATCTCACCGGTCTCTCCAACGGATGCGCAATTGGGCGTATGACCGGATGCAGCAGCTATCACCCGCCGCCATGAAGGACACGACAGCCGGCACCGTAATGGCACGACTCCTTAACGACATCAATGCACTGTATTCGGCCTATGGGGAACTGTCGGATTTGACATGGATGTTTTTACCCATTATCCCTTCTATTATTTTTATGATCATTCTCAGTTGGCGTTTAGGTGTCCTTATTGGCCTGATCACTTTAGTGTTCATTCCGTTGCTCAAGTATGGCGGAAAACTATTCTACGGCATCAATCGCACCATTTTTGAACAGGTCGAGGACCTAAGTACCTTTGTCCTCGACTCACTCGAGCCGACCACCCTCGCCACTATTCAACAACAAGACAAAATTGCGGAGGTGGAAACCTCATTCAACAAAAAAAATCAGCGACTGGCCGACCTGGGACTAACGTCCACTGTGATGCACGGGTGGTTCGGAGACGTGTTTGGTCTCCACTATTCCTTGATTACGATATTGCTGTGGATGGTGGGTGGCGTTATGATCATTCATGGTCAGTTACTGCTAGGTACGCTCGTGGCCGTGATGGCTTACGCTGGTAAAATTGAGGGATTTGGCGGCGGATTTGGCGTTTATTTAGTGGTGCGCACCATGCAGGCCAATGCTGACCGAGTGTTTTCACTCGTTGACTCATTTCCTGTTCCAGAAGGAACTGGCTCTCTTCCCGGCTTGGCCCCTTCGCTGGCACCCGGTTTAGCCCTGACGGTAGAAGGTCTCCGGGTCACCGATTTGTCTCCAAACTTTGAATGGATTCAGCCAGAACACACGGTATATGGCATTCATGGCGGTAATGAAGGCGAACAAATTTTAGAAGCCTTGGCAGGTTTACGCGATCCATTTCAAGGAAGAATTGAGCATTCCGGGGAACGTATTGCGTTAATTAGCGGCGAGAGTCCACTGCCTCCAATATCTCCGCAAGATATGCTCAGTGCTGCTTATGGTTCGATAATGACTCCCGACGCTGTCGAGGACATCCTGATACGCGTCGGATTACGGAATTTGGACCCTGAGCGACCTTTACCTGAAGGAGTGGACGATGACCAACGTCGGCGACTGGCCTTGGCACAAGCTATCGTGAAACCACCCGCACTGGTCTTGGCCGACTGTTCGACGTTGGACGGACATCCGTTGCGTGAATTCTTTCCGGCGTCCACATTGGTCACCCTTTGGCGTCCACAAGACAGTGAAGCACGGACAAACGTAGACCACGTTGTAACACCACAACCTCGCGGTGCTTAGTTGCGCTCTTAGACTCGCGACGCCATGGCTATTGTAAGTATCTACGCCGGATCCCGTACTAAAAACACTGACTCAGGAGGTTCCAACGCAATGAATGTGATTTTCGTTCTAATGGATTCGATCAACAGACACTGTCTTGAGCCATACGGTGGGGCTCTGGAAGTCACACCGAATTGGAACCGATTGGCCGCACGAGGCGTACGATTCGACAATCATTTTGTGGGTTCACTACCCTGCATGCCGGCAAGGCGCGAACTCTTTACGGGACGAAAGGATTTTTTGTGGCGTCCATGGGGACATTTAGAACCTTTTGACGCCGTGCTACCGGATATTGCAGCAAACCAAGGATATAAAACTATGATGATTACGGACCATTATCACTATTGGCAAGAAGGTGCTCACGGCTATACCGAAGCCTTTCAAGGAACTGAATTTATTCGAGGTTACGAAAGGGATAATTGGAATGTTGATCCTGTTGAGAGCGTTCCGCAGTGGGTGCAGGCGATAAATCGTTGGCGTCCCAATTGGGGCACTCGCTATTATCAAAATGTACGGCATTTTCAAGACGAAACCGATTTTTTTTCAGCTCGCGTCTTTCAATATGCTAGCGAGTGGCTACAGAACAACTATGGGCATACACCGTTTTATCTTCATGTTGAATCCTTTGGAGCCCACGAGCCATTCCACCTTCCCGAACCATACCGGTCCATGTGGACCAAACATGGGCAGGTCGATTTCACTATCTGGCCTCCCTATCAAGACTCAAATGCCATGGCACAATTTTTTCAACACGTTCGCCCTGAGGAGTTGGACTTTATCCGTAGTCAGTACTTGGGTAAACTGACCATGTTGGATCACTGGTTCGGAACACTGCTAGATACCTTAGATCGGCTGAATGCGTGGGAAGACACGATGGTCGTCGCAACCACAGATCATGGTCACGAATTGGGGGAACGACGCGTATTCGGCAAAAGCCACCCCCATTTCGGAAGTCATGCCCACATTCCGTTAGTAATTTGGCATCCCAACTTGCCCAAGCATTTACAAGATGGTTCCTTAGATGCCTTGACGCAGACCGTCGACTTGAACCCGACAGTCATTCAGGCAATGGGGGTTAGTCCCTATGAAGCTCCTCATGGACGGTCTCTAATGAATCTTTTGCTAGGCAAGACAACACATCATCGCGAGGCGGTACTTTATGGAACATTTGGACAAGGGGCAGGGTGTACAACGTTAGATTATACGTTACTCCAAGGATTCACCAATCAACAAGCTCCTCTATATCTGTATTCATCCCGGTTACCGCGACTTCCTCGCGGGCATCTGTCTGCATTAAGAGAAATTGCTTGCGGTCAATATATTCCCGGGGTGGATTGGCCAGTATGGCGTATTCCTTGGGCAATTGATGAAGGCCCTCATAGCGGTGAAACAGTTTTGTACCGGCGGTTGGACCCGATGTTCAAGGAGCGAAATTTGTGCGGCGTGGATGTGATGATCCATCGTCGAATGAACAGGTTGATTAAGGACATGATGGCCGAGGAAGGAACTCCGCCAGAGCAATTTTATCGGATGGGGCTTTCACGACATCCCGAGCCATAGACAGAGTACATGAGTCCACCTTGTTCCACGGCAAGCCTTTGGCCGTACGGATAAAATATCCGGAGTTCCCTCTTTGTGAAGCTTCACCGAAAAATCTAATATGGAAAATGGCCTTTAGGCTGTGGCATGCGTTGACGGATTTCGACATCGTGTCAGTCACGTACTCTAGCCGGAGTTTTCAGCTTACAGTGACAATGTCTCAATACCGGTTCTGGTCTTCACAGGTTGAAATCTCACGAACACGGCATGACACGGGGGATTGGAGGCATCCTAAAGGATTCTCCAATACCGATCAATCCTGCCAAAACGCCACCTGGTTGTATAACTTAGCGGAAATCCTCGAATTCGTTGTCACGATTGAGTTTCACACGTTATAGGATCACTAACCCGGAAACTCCTGCGAGTGTAACGATATTCTATGTAATGAAAACACTTGTAACGGCTTATGCTTCTCGTGAGCCAGGTAGAGGACGTGACAAAGTGTCACTTGGAACCTCAAAAATCACTGTATCGCCTGCTCCACGTCGGGCAATGCTTTGGATGATGATAATAGGACCTGGCGTTTTGGGATTAATCGCCGACAACGATGCCGGGGGCATGATATCCTATTTGGTCACTGGTGCGGCTCATCACTTAGCATGGTTTGCGCTGGGTTTAATTGGTATGGGGCCTATTACTTTTATGATTCAAGAAGTATCTCTTCGGATCGCCATTGCCACACAAATGCCATACAATCGCGTGGTCCGGATAAAATTCGGAAGTCGATGGACTGTCGTAAATGGAACATTAGTGCATCTGTTAAACGGGCTTACCCTCGTTACCGAGTTTTTGGGAATGACGTCGGCTTTAAACCTGGTCGGCATCCCTTGGTGGGCAGGCCTATTAATATCCTACGCCATGGTCCTTGCATTTACCACCAATCGTGATTATCTTAACTTGGAACGACTCTTATTGCTTATGGCCGTATTTAATTTGGTGTTCATTCCAGTGCCTTTCTTAATGCACCCCACATGGCAAACATGGCATACGGCGTGGGGAGGACATTTCACTCCATCAGTGCTCTTCTTGCTACTATCTCTGGCGGGAAACGCCATTGCCCCATGGATGATTTACTGGCAAGAAAATGCTGCATGGGCAGGCAATATCACCTCGTTGGCGGCGGGTCGCAAGGACCTTAGTCTCGGTATTGTGGCCCAGATTGTTATGGGAAGCATAGTTATGCTTATTGGTGGTCTCACAACAGGATCCACACGTGCAGCAGCGCTTAATCCTCTGGTTTGGTTGTTGGACACGACAGGGAAACTCCCAGGGGGGCTTTTCGCCCTAGGAATTTTTGACGCGGGGTTTTTGGCCGCTTGTACGGTTTCCCTCTCGTCAGCGTGGATGTTGAGCAACGCACTTCATGACACCTCTCCACTTTCCACTGTGTTGCCCACACGGGGAAGATACCGCCGAATCCATGTCTTGACGATAACAGGTGCAGCTTTGGGTGCGCTATGGCGTCCTTTACCCATTGGATATGTTACATTGTGGATTCAAGCATTAGGAGCATTGTGGATGCCTGTTAATATTGTGATGCTAATTGTAATTGCGCGGGACAGCCATTTAATGGGATCTCTGATGATTGAACGTGGAAAATTATGTGCCTTGATAGGAGTTACCGTTCTGTTCCTGTTCTTGGCCATAGTCTCTTGGATATCTTAAGATGGGCACGTGTGACACCCCATTTTCCCACCTACCTTTACGGTCCACAGACTAGCATTAACGATTATGCGACGTCGTGGAATAGTTGAAATTTTAGGGTTAACAACGATGCCAATTTCCACGGGTTCCGGTGACGTGTTGGTCCATGTGTCCACAATCGCTTGTTTAAAGGGCGCAAACGACGCATAATACCGGTCGTGGAGGGATTTCGAATTCACACGTGATAAGATGCCTCAGATTGAGCACAAATGATAATCACTAGGATATGAGTAATCTTAGGATGTGTGTTCGGGGTTTCACCAGTTTCCATAATCGTTCGATCAGATTAAGATTGGGCGAGTCACGCGGTAACCACAGGAGTGTAATCCGGAAGGCGTTCCGCCTCTGGCATCGCATCATGGTTGCGCTGGTATCGGCCATTACCGAGCGTGACCGTGATGGGATGGCCCGTGAAACCGCTCGGCCAGTGATTCCCAGATCTCAATGACCCTCGCACTCTTGATGTGCGTCGCGTTGGTCACAGTCACAATCTCGTGGGTGATGGCATGGAGCGCGAGACGCCACTCAACTGTTGCACGCCGTAACACACGCATGAGGTCATCACCGTCGCCAACGACACGGATATCCCTAGTGAGCGTGTCGTCACACTCCTCAAAAAGCTGGCTGAAAAGTTTACCCAACTGGCTGATTACCCGCGTTCTGGATAATGCACGCTACCAACGGAAGGCCTACGTGATGGCCGAGGCGGAACGCCTCGGCCTTACGCTCTTGTTGGTCCTGGCGTATTCGTCCCATTTCAATTTGATGGAACGCCGGGGAAAGTGTGTCCAAGCCGAATGCCTCCATAGCCGATACTACCCAACATTTGCCCCATTCAAGCACGCGGACATCGATTGTGTGGCAGAGACCAACGACCGCCACACAACCCAGCTCAATACCTTGTTGACACTCAAGTTTCAAACCTTAAAACCAGCTGCCTAAATCGTCAATTGTAGTTCGCGAGGGGTATATTATGCTAATAAAGATAGTCCTGCGGGAATTTTGTACCACTGCCCCATTTTTTCCTGAACCAACGCGACAAACTCTGTCCAAATCTTATGGCTCCCCTTGCTCAATTTCTGGGATGCACGTATCGTTATATGGCCACAACTCCTCTCAACGGGTCTCCAGCCCTTCGTTTTGAGGAAATACACCCCCAGTCCAACGGGGACTACCCACTCGGACCGACAGTTCGCACCACTGATCCCCCATCGGCTGGTACACAATGATTACTGGCCGCAACACGAATTCAAGTTTTCTAGACCCACACCGACAAATATTCCTTGGACCGCAAAAGACCCTGAACAATTTTCGGTTCGCTACCTGACCAAACAGGATCCTCATGTTCAATCGATACGACACCTTGATAATCATATTCTTGCAGTGCGCTTAGTACTTTATGCCACGGTATGTCTCCATAACCCGGCAATCGGTATCGCCACCAACTTTCACCCAAAATTGATTCATCTTTAATCCGGTCATGAAACACCTCAACATCTTTAGCATGAACATGATAAATGCGGTCATGGTAACGGTGGATTACTTGTATCGGATCAATTCCGAGCCAGAATAAATGCGACGGGTCAAGATTAAGACCTATAGCAGGCGAGGGCACTGCCTCAAACATCATATCCCAGACTTTAGGAGCATACGCAATGTTGGTAATCGGCTGAAAACCGTGTGTCATTGGACAATTTTCAAAAGCGATCCGGACACCCAGCGCCTCGGCCGTGGCCGCCAGGGGATGAAACACTTCCATGAACAATTGGACGTTGTCCTTCCAACTCGCATTTAGACGTCGGCCGGCAAAGGTAGACACTACAGGAATATGCAAATTGTGTGCAGCTTGCAACAACATTGTCAAGTAGTCAACCGCATAGCGTTGGCGATTCAGATCATCGTCTAAGTACGGCAAAGCACCATACATAATGGCTGGACAACCAATCTGATATTGTTGTAACGGTCTTTGGATATCATCCACTTGACCCGAAGCAATCAACGGCCACGATACCTTTCGATAATTCGGCCCCCCATGAAATTCGACCGCAGCAAAACCATGTTCCCGGGCAAAACGAACTACGCGCTCTGGTTCCCACTCCATCAAACACGCGTTTAAAAATCCGATCTGCATCTTGCACTCCTCCATAACTCATGCTTGGTTTACTCTATCTCCGGTGGGTATTTAAACGTTATTTTCACCAACCAAAAATCTACATCTCTAACGTGTAGCTTAACGTCACGCCATTCTCAGCACTGGCGTTAGCCGTTAGTACCATCCCAAGCGATTGTGCTGCGTCAGGGATTGTCGACCGAATCAGGGTAGGATCATGTTTCAGACAAGCCTCAACAAACATTCGATCTTCCCGTTCAACAGGCGATTCCACTTCACGATAAATGGTTATCGTTTCAGGAGTGATGATATGTGTTTCTTGAGGAGTTATTCGTACTAACAAGTCTTGAGCGATGACATCCACTTGGGCCGGATTAATAATTTCTTTGAATAATGAATAAGTTGTAGTAAGTGAAAATACAGCACCGCGGTCGAAACGCCCAATGACTACTTGGCCATCCCAGTTCGGGAACTGTTCTTGCTTGCGTGCGTTGAGAGTGTACTGAGCACTAATCTGAACAGGGTTTCCTGCAAAATAACGAGCAAGATCAAGAAGATGAATACCCTGGTCCATTACTTGTCCACCACCCGTCGTCCGGTCAGCAATCCAGTCCACCAGAGGCCATGTCCAATAATAGGTTAAGTTCATAACAGATAGTGGCTTGTCGCGGAGGTACTCGAGAGCCCGATCAACTCCGCGCAAATAACGCCACTGGTGACCTACAGCGTGAATTTGTGAAGAACCACGAGCCTGGTCAACTAAATGTCTGGCATCGTCGGCGTTTAAGGCTAACGGTTTTTCCAGGAAAAGGTGACGTCCCGACGACAAAACTGCCGCACCGATTTGTGCATGAGACCCAGTATTGGTTGCAACATACACGGCATCCAACTCTTCTTCTGCCAACATTCGGACAGGATCCGTGTAATGGGTGCCCCCTGTAAACTGCGCCGCAACCTCACTAACCCCTGGAATCTGGTCGCATACTGCGACTACTTTCACCGTATCCCATTGGCACAGATTCCTCAAATGGGCACTTCCCATTCTTCCACAGCCAATAACTGCAACTTTCAATGGTGGGTTCATAACAATCTCCTCATTTCTATTCACGAGACTGGACAGCAACCCGGAGTTCATGGGCACCATCTGGTCTGGCCATCTCATAATAGAAAAAAATGCTGTTATTTCGAGTAACATAGTCTACGTAACGCAAGGTACCCTTGCCAAACGGTGAGACAATCCAAGGTTTGTCACCGCTCAACTTAATCCAGTGATAGAGATCACCTGAAATCGCTACTCCGGTACGTTCTTCGTAATTTTCTTTCTCGCTGGCACTGCCGTCATACAAGGCGACAAATCCATGCGAAGTGCATAATACCGTGCTAATTCGGGACGCATAGGTATCCCACCGACCTGCCGACGGTTCCAAGACTTGACCTAGCCACTCATAATGAAGCCCGTCAGGACTAACGGCTAGTCCCGTCGTGGAATAGATCAAACCCGTTGTATAGACATCCTTCGATGCATGTAGCTCTTCGTGAGGTCGCCCGAGACCTCTAGGACTGATAACCGCAGTACTCAAATACATCCAGTACAAACCATGAGCGTGTACCACAACTGGATCCTTCACCGCAGCCAAACTAAGTTGCGAAGCTGTAAACATCGTTTCTCGTTGGTTGACGCGAAATCGATCCGGTTCGTCGGCCAGAACTCGGTCGACTCGCCAACGGTTATCCACCGGGTCAACAAAACTCATATACAGAACGTAACCGTCATTAGTCTTATCTAGCGGGACTTTCCTAGTTATCCGATCGCGCAGAGCGAAACCCCTTGCGCCGCAAGGGGTTTCGAGGGTAGGGGTGTATTATATAACGGGTTTCGCCATCGG
>JAKAAS010000436.1 GCA_021802225.1 Bacillota bacterium | reverse complement strand
GTCCTCCGGCACCCTGGCCAGGTATGGATTACCATATTTCCCGACAAGCCTGTCACCAAGAAACCTGCGGAAACCCGTCAGGGCAGTGGTAAGGGGAACGTGGAATTCTGGGTAGCCGTGGTCAAGCCCCAGCGCATCATGTTCGAACTGGCCGGGGTGCCGGAGGACGTGGCGCGTGAGGCAATGCGGCTGGCTGCCCATAAGCTGCCCATTAGAACGCGGTTTGTAAAACGCGAGGAGTCAGGGGAGAGTGCGCATGAAGCCTAAAGAAATACGGGACTTAAGCCAGGACGAGCTCACAGGAAAACTGCGGGCGCTGAAAGAGGAACTTTTCCGGCTTCGGTTCCAGCTCGCCACGGCGCAGTTGGACAACCCGATGCGTGTGCGCCAGGTCCGCAAGGACATCGCGCGGGTGCACACGATTATGCACGAGCGTGAGTTGACGCGGGACGCGGATTAGGAGGAGAGAATCTGATGGATCAGCCGACAGGCAAGCGGAAGGTGCGTGAGGGCACCGTGGTGAGCGACAAGATGAATAAAACCGTCGTCGTCACGGTCGAGTCTTTAGTGCGGCACCCTCTTTACGGCCGGACGATGCGCCGGACGAAGCGGTACAAGGCGCATGACGAAGAAAATGAGTGCCGAACGGGCGATAAGGTGCGGATCATGGAAACCCGCCCACTGTCCAAAGAGAAGCATTGGCGTGTTGTGGAGATTGTGCGGCACGCGGATGACCTGCAGTAGATTGTCAGACGGTTTCTAGGGGGAGGAGGAGAAGGAATGATACAGCCGCAAACCCGTCTGGGAGTTGCTGACAATACGGGTGCCAAAGAAATTATGTGCATTCGTGTGCTGGGAGGGTCGTTTCGCCGCTACGGAAACATCGGGGACATTATTGTGGCCGCTGTTAAGGAGGCCGCGCCGGGCGGGGTCGTGAAGAAGGGCGATGTCGTCAAAGCCGTGATTGTCCGTACCAAGACGGGCAAACGCCGCACGGACGGGTCGTACATCAAGTTCGACGAAAATGCCGCGGTGATTTTGCGCGGGGAAGAGAAGGAGCCCCGGGGCACGCGTATTTTTGGACCGGTGGCTCGGGAGCTGCGCGAGCATGACTTCATGAAGATTATTTCCCTAGCACCTGAGGTGCTCTAAGGCACGCAGCAAATTCAGGAAGGAGGGACTAGGGTGCACGTCAAAAAAGGTGATTTAGTCAAGGTGCTTGCAGGCAAGGACAAGGGGAAGCAAGGCAAGATCATCCGGTCAATCCCGAAGGAAGACCGGGTTGTGATTGAAAAGATCAATTTGATGAAGAAGCATCAAAAGCCAACGCAACAGTATCCGCAGGGCGGGATTATTTCGATGGAAGCGCCAGTGCATGTATCCAATGTAATGGTGATCTGTCCGTCGTGCAAGAAGCCCACCCGCGTCGGCCACAAGTTTTTGGACAACGGCAAGAAAGTGCGCGAGTGCAAGCACTGCGGGGCTGCTATAGAGTAGTGCCAGGAGATATGGAACAGGGGGTTGACCATGGCTGTGGAGTCAGAGCTGAAGGACCGGTACGAACAGGAAATTGTACCGCGTCTGATGGAGCGGTTTAAATACAGCAATCCGATGAATGTGCCGAAGGTCGTAAAGGTGGTCGTCAACATGGGTGTGGGCGATTCCATCGCCAACCCCAAGCTCATGGATGCTGCGGTGCATGACCTGGCAGCCATTACGGGGCAGAGGCCGCTCATTACCAAGGCGAAAAAGTCGATTGCGTCTTTCAAGCTGCGCGAAGGCATGCCGATTGGGTGCAAAGTCACGCTGCGCGGTCAGAGGATGTACGACTTTATTGAAAAGCTGTTTTTCATGGCGCTGCCGCGAGTGCGGGACTTCCGTGGGGTGTCCACCAAGGGATTTGACGGGCGGGGCAGTTACACCTTAGGGGTGCGTGAGCAGATTATTTTCCCGGAGGTCGAGTACGACAAGACGGAAAAAGTTCGGGGAATGGATGTTACGCTGGTGACCAGCGCCACGACCGATGAAGAGGCAAAAGAGCTGCTCGCGATGCTAGGCATGCCGTTTACGCCACAACGATAGGAGGGATGACATGGCAAAGAAATCATTAATTGCTAAGGCTAAGCGCACTGCAAAGTACAAGGTCCGCCAGTATCACCGCTGCCAAGTCTGCGGACGTCCGCATGGCTATATCGGAGATTTTGGACTTTGCCGCTTATGCTTCCGGCAAATGGCCCATCAAGGCGAAATACCCGGCGTGCGCAAGGCTAGCTGGTAAGGGAAAGGAGGGTCTAAGTGACTGATCCGATAGCAGATATGTTAACCCGGATTCGGAACGCGAACGTGGTCTACCGTGAGCACGTGGATGTGCCTGATTCCAAGATGAAACGAGCTCTGGCTCACATTCTGAAGCAAGAGGGATTTGTCCGGGACTATGAAATGGTTGAGGACGGCAAGCACGGAGTGATCCGGCTGCATCTTAAATATGGGCCCAACCGCGAGCGCGTGATTACCGGCCTGAAGAGGATAAGCCGGCCTGGACTGCGCGTCTATGCCGGGCATGACCAGCTTCCCCGCGTACTGGGCGGACTGGGCATTGCGGTGCTGTCGACTTCGCACGGCGTGATGACCGAGAAGCAGGCTCGCGAAGTCCGTGTGGGCGGCGAAGTGCTCTGCTTTGTATGGTGAGCAGACCAGCTGAAGGGGAGGATACCGAATGTCACGGATAGGTAAGAAGGTTATTGCGGTGCCTGCGGGCGTGACCGTTGTCATTGATGACATGACGGTCCGCGTGAATGGTCCCAAAGGCCAGCTTCAGAGGACTTTGCGGCCGGAAGTTGAGCTAGAGATGACGGGAAGTGAAATTCGGGTAACGCCCCGCGACGACAGTCCGATGGCGCACGCGCAATGGGGTTTGTCCCGGACACTTATAGCCAATATGGTCGAGGGCGTGTCCCAAGGCTTTCAGCGGCATCTGGAGATGGCGGGGGTAGGATACCGTGCATCCAAACAAGGACAGAACTTGGTGCTGGCGGTAGGGTTTTCGCACCCAGTCAACATTGAACCGCCGGCGGG
>JAKAAS010000435.1 GCA_021802225.1 Bacillota bacterium | reverse complement strand
AGTCTCAGGACAGCCACGTTACGGGCCTCGAGGTGCGTGACAACAAGACCGGAGAAATCCGCGTGCTGCCGACGGAGGGACTGTTTATCGCGATTGGGCATAACCCCAATACCAGCTTTCTCAATGGTCAGCTGAAGACTGACCAGGTCGGCTACCTGAAAACCAATCCCCACAATTCGGCAACGAGCGTGGAGGGTGTGTTCGCCTGTGGAGACGTCATGGACTCCCACTACCGCCAGGCGATTACGGCTGCGGGAAGCGGGTGCCGGGCTGCGATGGATGTGGAGAAGTTTCTCGAAGGCGCGTTCGTTTATGACTGGTCCATGTCTGACTCCCATTAACGTTGCCTCGAGCCGAGCGCGGTTCGTGCTGGGTTTATGAGCTGGCTTTCCGCGCAATAATGTTTGACACGTTCTGAGGTTTACGGCAGTATTAAGGGGGATTCTCCCCCAAAATTTAAGGAGGAAGATTTATGGCCCATGTAATCACCGCGCTGTGCCAAGACACCAAAGACCAAAGCTGCGTCGAAGTTTGTCCTGTCGATTGCATTCACCCTGCGCAGAGTCTTGACGGGGACGAAGCCTTCGAGGCCTCCCCCCAACTGTACATTGACCCCGAGGTTTGCATTGATTGTGGAGCATGTGTTCCCGAATGCCCCGTGGGAGCAATTTTCATGGAAGAAGATCTTGCTCCCGAAGATGAAAAGTACATCGAAATCAATGCCGCATTTTACCGCAAATAAGTGCAGTGGCAACAGCCGAGCCGGATCCATTCCCGGCTCGGCTTTTTGATTGGCACGATGCCAAAAACATTTCGCCGCGCCCACAAGCCCGCCTGCGTGCGGTGCTTGATATATTTTATGCGGTAAACAAATTAATAGTTCTTTTATACTATCTATGAAAACTACGGAACGACGTAATATAGAAGGAGAGGTGAAAATTCATGAAACGCATTGAGCGGAAATGGTTTTTATGGCTGATATGGCCCGTCCTGAGCACTGGTCTGTTTGTGTTGATGTTTCGCTCAGAGTCGGGATTGGCGCTGCATGATTCCTGGCGGGCTACCACGGCGTTGGCGGCAATTTTCTTTTTAGGCCAGGCCGCACTGGGACTCTGGCTATTCTGGGCACGCTCGCAGCATCCGGCCGCCCCGCTCTCTAGCCACGGATCCAGCCGGGTAGTAGATATCACGACCTACCAGCGTCATAAGTCCCAGAACTCGTCGGACTCGTCGCGCCCCTAAGAGCGCCTTTTGAGCAAGGGCGCCCGGTTCGGGGCAAGATCGCCAGATGACTCCGGCGCGCGGCTCAAGTACCATTCCAGAGCCTCGGCGATAAGCTCTTCTTCATCCTTGTGAAGGCTTTTGGCCTTCTCCTCGAGGGCCTGGTACACCTCGCTCTTTACGGAAATATTCAGCTTGCATGTCAAAGGAAGAACCATCGTATCGCCTCCATCAGAAAACGACACGCAGTGCCGCTTCGTGACAATAGTGGACAAGATAGGGCATAAAGAATTATGGACTATCTTGTTCCAGAAGTATAGCCTCCGCCTTGTTTTTTAGCAAAATTGTGAGAATCCTACTGCCGCACTGTTAGGGCAGCAGCTGCACCTTCCTCGTCAGGTGTCCGCGGATACCGGGGCCACTGGGTAAAATACCGGCTGAGCAGAGCCGCTGAGCCCGTGGCTAGCGCTGTGAAAGGGAGCACCGAGAGAAAGGGAAACCACGGGGTGGTTTTGATTAGCACAGGGAAAATGGCCAAGGCAACCGCCGGAGGAAAGTACAGCCCCAGCGGCGGCAGAATGACAAACACCGCGAGCGCAGCGACCGCTGCCCATATCGGCCCGTGTCCCCACAGCGCAATCAGACTCCCCACTCCTGCGCCTATTGTGCCGCCCGCCACCACGGGGAACGGCTGGGAGACCGGCTGCTGCGGCAAGGAGACAATCAGGCTGAGGGTCGCGCCAAACGGCGGCACCAAAAACGCCGTGACCGCCCACGGTTTGTGGTCCAGCGCCGCGAATACACCGAGAATGACAATGAACCACGCATAGACAAACCACGGCAGCTGAAAAGGGTAGCGCCGCAAGTACATTCGCTTGGCCATGGCCACTGCCACCTCCCACGCATTACAGCATACCATAACAAACCCGCTCTCCGGTTCTTGGAGAGCGGGTTTGATCCCTCGTCTTGTCAGCGGTTGCGCATGTTCTTGAGTGTGGTGCTGTGGGGCAGGCCGCTTACTCCGGGGTGGAGAAAGGTGCGTATCTGAGCCACTGCGATTCCGATTTCCCCAAAACCGGTAGCAATCAGCTTGACCTTGCCCGGATAATACGCGGCGTCCCCAACAGCCCATATTCCTGACCGCGTAGTCTGCATGGAATCCAGTGAGACCTTGATCGTCGATCCTTTGAGATCGAGGTTCCAGGTTTTCACCGGCCCCAGGTCAGGATGGAACCCTAGGCCGCCAATGATAGCGTCCACCGCAATGTCTCTCGGGCCTTCGTCTTGATGGTGTATGCGGGCACCCGCCACCCCCGCCTCTCCATAGATCTCTTCGATTTCTGCCGGAGTGACAATGCTGATATTGGCCGTTTCATGCATTTGGCGGACGCTGTCTTCCTGCGCCCGGAAATCATTGCGGCGGTGCACCACGGTCACCTGCCGCGCTTGCCGGGATACTGCCAGAGCCCAGTCCACTGCGGTATCCCCGCCCCCGACCACCATGACATGCTGCCCGGCAAAAGTGTCGAGAGGGGGCACAAAGTAGTGCAGCCCTCTGCCTTCCCAGTTCCCGGCTCCTTCGGCTGGCAGACGGCGCGGTGTGAACGACCCGATGCCGACTGCCAGCAAAATGGCCCGCGTACCGTGCACTGCCTTATTGGAATGCAGCAGGAACGTCCCGTCCGCGAGTGTTTCCACTGCTTCCACAGATTCTCCCAGCACCACCTCAGGATGGTATCGGTCCATTTGCGCCACAAGATTCAAAGCCAAATCCTTGGCCGGGATAGCAGGAAATCCGGCCACGTCATAGACAGGCTTTTCCGGATACAGCGCGTAGAGCTGTCCTCCCAGTTCGG
>JAKAAS010000434.1 GCA_021802225.1 Bacillota bacterium | reverse complement strand
CAGGCAATGTGCTGCATGTCACCGAAATTATCCCCGACTGCGACAGCGACAGTTTCATTTACCTTGTGGAGGGGGACAACCCCGCCTGTCACCGGGGCACCGTGTCATGTTTTGACAACACCCCTTTTGCCGGGCCCAACCCCCTAGCCCGTCTCCAGGAGTATATCGCACAGCGCCGTGACGCCAGTCCCGACACTTCCTATACGGCCCAGCTGCTGCAAGCCCCACTGGAGAAGCTCTTGAAAAAAGTCGGGGAAGAAGCTATCGAAGTCATCGTCGCCGCGGCTGCCGACACGCAAACTCCGGGGGCGGACCTGCTCTGGGAAAGCTGCGACCTTCTCTATCATCTCAGCGTGCTCCTCGCCCGCTCAGGAATTTCCCTGACCGACGTGGACCAGGAACTCAAGCGCCGCCATGAATCACCAGAGCTGGCCGCGCCTGCGCCATAATACGGATCACGGCCGGAAGCAGGCTGGCCCGGAAGGGCGACTCCTGAAGCCACGGCTTGTAAGCCCAAATCATGCGCAAGGCTTCAGGGGCGGCCATCACTGACGCTTCATCTTCGACATCTTCCCAGATCTCGCCCACATCCCCGACAGCAGCTGCCCGGGCGACCGCTTCCTCGGCGTCGCCCTCTTGCAGAGCCGACCACAGGATGCGCTCATCCCTTTCGTCAAACGGAACCGCCACCGTGAGGACGTCCCCGTCGGCCGGCAAAAAAGCGAGCGCGACCGCAAAAAACCATCCCCACGCCGCCCAGATGGCCGCCCGCTCATCCGCCGCCGAGGGGGCAAATTGGGACAGGCGGAGCCAGTCCATGACCGCTAGGAGATGCCGCGAAACCTGGTCGGCCTCGGTGACCCGGGTCGCAGTCACGGCCAGAGCCGAGGCTTCTACCAGCAGGGCCGCCAGGCGGCGGTTGCTCCAGTTGCCAGACCCTTGCGCCATCTGCTCCACAAGGGCTCCCGCCCCGCCGGGCGCATAGCATGCCCCGATGTCCTGGGGCGGATTCAGTTTCTGCCTTGCGGTCCGGATCAAGTCCATGATATAAGCCGTGTCGTTCCATGACCGGAAATCCGCGTGCTCCTCGGCGGGAAGCAGCACGGGCGGTTGGTTGTGGGAGACCGTCCACGAAGCCTGGGCGCGAGTCACCAAGCGGAGTCCGGCCCACGGCTCGACCGCTGGCCACCACTCCTGCAGGAGTGCGCTGAGATGCCACAAAGACGGAAGGAAAGTGAGGACAGGAGCCGGCATGCCGGAAGATGCCAGCTGGGGGAACAGCGCGCGGGCGCCAAACTGGCGCAGCAATTGCGCTGTCCTCAATTCCGCCTGGTCCCGCCGGCCTTCTCGCCAGGCATCCTGCACTGACCCTGCGCCACTGCCGGTTTCCCGGGCCAGGGGGATGCAGTCTCCGCCCAGCATCACCAGAAGCCGCTGCAAGAGGCGCGTGGCGATAGGCCAACCGGCCGCGCTGTGCCGGCCGGTCAACGTCCGTATGCCGCAGCCTGCATCCACCCGCTCGTAAAAGGCCCGCTCGTTTTCACGAAGGCGCGGTGCATTGGCGAATTGCCACACCGCCCGCAGAAATTCTTTCAGGGGCAGGTTCCGTGTCCGCCACTCCCTGACCCAATCGTCTGCTTCGTAGGGCATCAAGCCGCGCATTTGCTCAACCAGCTCGGGTCCCAGCGCCCTCCAGCTCTGGCTAGTTGCCATAGTGCCTGACCCCCTTGTGTATCGGCCCGCTCTTGTCTATTGTAATGGGAATTATTCCGCGTTGGGAAATTTCCGTGAAGAAATCTAGACACTTTCGCGGCGACAGGGCACAATATCGGTAATAGTGTGAGCACATTGCTGCTCGGAATGTGGGAAGGATGAGATAACAATGGCATTTTTGCGATCATGGGGCTACGCCAAAGACCGGCCTCTCACCTCGTATCAGGAACAGCATCTGAACGGACTGGTGGACCGCTATCATGAGGTGCAGCATCAAAACTTTATAGACGAACTTGACATCACCGAAGCCATCATCGGGCGCGAGATCCCCTTCAGTGAATTGAATGTGGCGGAGGCCAATAAGGTTGCGGCGCATCTCAACGTGCGGATTGCCCTGCACACCTACTTCGCCCAGGAACTGCCGTCCCCTGCCCCCAGTTTTGCCGAAGAGACCCAGTGGCTCAACCAGGACCGCCAATTTCTCAACCGGGTCATCGCACGCGCAGGGTGGGACACGGGAGAATACTTCCTGTCTCCGCATCCTCTTGACAAGGAGCTCGTGAAAAAATAAATGGATTCCTTTCGGGTTCTGGTAGTAGACGACGAAGAAGTCATCCGCGACGTCTTGAAAATCGGCCTGTCGCACCGGGGATTCGATGTGCTCACCTGTCAGGACAGTCAGGAAGCCATGGAGGCCGTCGGCGCATTTCAGCCTCATGCTGCCATTATCGACGTCATGATGCCTGGTGAGGACGGGTTTCAGTTGAGCCGCCGCCTGCGGCAGAATCCCGACCTGTTCATCTTGATGCTGACGGCCAGGGACGCGGTGTCTGACCGTATTCAGGGCTTGGAGGGGGGCGCGGACGATTATGTCATCAAGCCCTTCGACTTTGACGAGCTGGTGGCGAGGCTCCGGGCTGGGTTGCGCCGCGTGCACCACGATGACCGCCCGGCGCTCCAGTTCGGCGATCTCCTCATGGATGATGCCGCGCATAAAGTGTCCCTGCAGTCGGCGCCTGTTGCCCTGACAGCCAAGGAGTATGAGCTCTTGCGCTACTTGCTCCTCAACCCGGGCATTGTGCTGTCCAAAGTGCAGATTTTGCAGCACGTGTGGGGATATGATTACCCAGGTGATGACAATTTGGTGGAAGTGCACATTTCCAGCTTGCGGGATAAATTGCAGGACCGGTCCCGCCAACTGATTCAGACCGTACGCGGCTTCGGCTACCGCCTGGGTAGTTGAATGGCTCAAAAAACCCTGACAGACGAGTTGATTGGCCGCCAAATTCTGCTGCTCGCCATTCTGCTGATCGTGATCGGAGTAAGCCAGTATGTAACCCTGCGCATTGTCCTGTTTCATTCCGAGG
>JAKAAS010000433.1 GCA_021802225.1 Bacillota bacterium | reverse complement strand
CCGCGTTAACGGTGGCGGTGGCGAAGGCAGAATGCCTGCCACGTCCCAGCTAGTTCAGACGTTAAGGGGGGGTCCCATACCCCCACCAGATTAACACCCTCCGCTTCACGGTATTGCACCCGGCCCGGGTCCCGGCGCACGATCATTAAAGGGCCCCGGAACACCCCGGCCTGATCCCACTGCCACTCGGTTTGCACATGACATCCGGGAACCAGGACGACAGGGCTAAAAAACCGCACCGCTGAAAAGGAAAAATCCCGCGATACGCTCGTCCAAGCAGACGGGGCCACTGGGCCGGCGTCACCGCATACATTGACGCGGCCTCTCATATGGTAGCCCGTATCCTCACTGCGCCACTCGCTCCGCCGATTCGTCCGAATTGGGGGCGCCAGATAAACCACTTGCATTGATGGCAGCGGGTCCATCACCAAAACGACCCGCACCGTGTATTTCCAGAGAAACCGGTCCTTTCCCCAATGCAAGACCATTGGGCTTCCCTGCAGAGTCCAGCCCTGCAGCACCTGTCCCCGTGCGTCCTTCAGAGCATCAAGGTAGTCGTAGCTCCCGTCGCGCCGGATAAGCCGCGACGTCCATGTTTCAGGGTCTGAATCTGTACTTTCCAACGACACCACTGACTGGACTGGAGGTTTCAGCTCGTCCGCAATGGTGGGCACTGCCAAGAGCGACCTGTCGGGATTCCGACGACGCGCCATAACACATTCTCTCCTCTGATTAAATGATTAACGACCCCTTGCGCGCAATGCTGAGTCTTGCCAGCCGTCCTTTAGTGGTCCTTCGCGGTCCGTCACCGCGCGGCCGCTGCCAGCGCCAGAAGCGCCCAGCCTGCGATGAAAGCAACTCCGCCAAGGGGCGTCACCATGCCCCACTTTTTCTTGCCCGTGATGGACAGGACGTACAAACTGCCTGAAAATAAGACAGTGCCCGCCACAAAGAGCCATCCTGCCCATAGCAGCAGGGTTCCAGCGGGAGCCAAGTGCCCGAGCAGTCCAACCACCATCAATCCGCCAGCATGGTACATCTGGTACTGTACGCCAGTTTGATAGTTGGCTATGGCCTTATCATCCAGTTTGGAGCGCAGAGCGTGTGCCCCAAAAGCCCCCAACGCCACTGCCAGCAAGGCGGCCACCGCTCCCACCACCAAAAACGCTGAATCCATTGACGGGTCCTCCCTTTGTAGTCTTATGACCTTCTGACCTGCCTAATATTACCGTACCCGAACGTGCTCTGCTGACAAAATAACGGAAATTGCCGGGGGATTCTTGCCTCCGGCACTACCTTCCCATGCGCGCATTGACGTGCACGGCACCGGACCTTTTCAGTTGGCGGGATGCGCGCCGCCGAACCACCCGTCTATCTCTGGGCAGGAATAGACATTTTTACTCCATCGGCGCATAATTTTAAAAAAGGAGGCAGGATCATGTGCAGCCCTTGGGCAAAGAACTTGTTGATATTAGGCGTGCTGGCCAGCTTTTTTCATCCATGGCTGGTTGTCATCGCCATTTATCCAGTGCTGGCTAGCCTCGCGAGCCGCATCACCCACCGCAATTGGTGGCCGGCCCTCTCCAGTTGTCAGTTGGCCACCCTGCCCGCTGACAGCAAGGATGGGTCTTCATGAGCGGATCCGTACTGGTCAGCGCGTCATGGCTGGCAGAACAGGATACGGCCAACCTCGTCATCGCGGACTGTCGGTACAATTTGATGAGTCCCTCCCAAGCCGCCGACGATTACCGGGCTGGGCATATTCCCGGAGCCTTCTTTCTAGACCTGGAAACAGATTTGTGCGCGCCTTTATCCCGGCATGGCGGACGTCATCCTCTGCCTGATGCCATCCAATTCGCCCACGTTCTGTCCAAAATAGGCATGGGGCCCGGCAAAACTTTAATCGCGTACGATACAGACGGTTCCGGCGCGGCCCATCTGTGGTGGCTGGGCCGCTACTACGGCATCGACCAGGTCAAAGTCCTGCAAGGCGGATTCACCGATTGGCAGGCCATGGGTCTCCCGGTCTCGACGGGCACTCCAAGTTTCTTGCACACCCCCCGGATGCTGCTGGAAGCCCAGCCCCAGTGGAAAGCAACCCGGGAGACGGTCTTATCCAGAGAAGGCAGCCGCGCACTAATCGACTCGCGCGCCTATGAACGTTTTACCGGAGCCCGCGAGCCAATCGATCCCATTGCGGGCCGCATTCCCGGAGCAGTCCACTATGATTGGGTAGATGTTTATGCTGCGCCGGGCCGCTACCGGACAGCAGAAGATCTCCGCCGGCATTTCTCCGACTTAGTGACGGAGTTGGCCCCAATTGTCTACTGCGGCTCAGGTGTTTCCGCGTGTGCCAACGTTCTGGCGCTGCATCTGATTGACTTTCCTGCTATTTTGTATGCAGGGAGTTACAGTGATTGGATTTCCTACGATTCACCGGTGGCGGCCGGCGATGTCTGACCGGCTCTTTGCGGCAAGAATTTCTCATTAACGGGGAGACAGCTAATGGCGAAACCTTTTAACGGCGAAGTTTCGAACGGTATGCATGTCACAGCCCAAGGGGCGCCCTATACCCCCTATCCCCTTGGCAAGGCTGCAGCAAAACCGAGGAAAAACTGGAAAAACCGCATTCTATCCATTTTGGCGGTGATCTACAAGGCCAAAGTTCTGTTGCTTTTTGGCAGCCTCGTTCTGTCAATGCTTGTGTATGGACTGGCTTTCGGCTGGGCCTTCGGGATTGGACTGGTCGCAATCATTGCCATTCATGAATCTGGACACGTGCTGGCCAACCGCCTCAAGCATATCGATGCCTCCTGGCCCACCTTCATTCCCTTTTTAGGCGCCATTATCAACCTGCGCCAGGCTCCCCACAATGCCGACGATGAAGCGTTTATCGGCATTGCGGGGCCCGTGTTCGGCATCGCCGCCTCCATTGGCGCCTATGGCATCTTCATGGCCACGCATCTGGCAGTGTTCCGCTGGCTCGCAGTGTTTGGGTTCTTTATGCACATCTTCAATCTGATCCCGGTCGTCCCGCTCGATGGCGGGCGCACAGTAGCCTTTGTAGGATTAAAGGCATGG
>JAKAAS010000432.1 GCA_021802225.1 Bacillota bacterium | reverse complement strand
TCGACGACAGCGGCCGCCGTCTCGTCGCAAGAAGACTCTATTCCAAGGATTTTCGTGTTCCGCTCCCCCTCCCCCAACCGCAGTGTTTACATATCTTTAGCCCATCAGGAAAAACTACCCCCATGCCACAACAACCGGGGGTCTCGCACATGGGGTTTTCTCTTCTACTGTATTTTTTGGCGCTGCTGGCGGTCTTCGCCGGCCCTTCCGCACTAGCCTTGTCACCCGTCACTTATTCCTTTATGACACTCGGGCACCTGCTGACATTTTTAGCCAGCGTCGTGCTCTTTGTCCTGACTGGGCGCATGCTCAGGAAACGGGGCCGCATGCCATTTTGGCCCGCATGCTGGATGGGCGCTGCAGCGGCCTTTTCCGGCACCCTTATCAGCCAGTATGTCATCCGGCTGCCACTGGCCGAGCGGGCGTTCATAGCCCAGCTGCATGGAGTCCCCGTGGCCGCGGCCGAAACCATGCTGCACCTGCATGTCATCTCCGGCGCGCTGCTGACAGGGCTGTACGCCGCCGTTTTTTATGCAGTGCTGGGCGGATTTGCCGCCTGGTGGGGCGCCCGCCCCATCGGCAAGACCCCTCCGGCGAAAGGCGGCGCGCTGCCCCAAAAAGACCCCCAGGCCAGCTAGCGTCACATCGGGTCTTTCCACATGATAAACGCATCTTCATGCGTATCGGTGTAATAGCCCCGGCGGACTCCCAACTGGACAAATCCCAGTTTGTTGTACAGGTTCTGCGCCACCTGGTTGCCCCGCCGCACCTCGAGGGTCATCCGCACGACCCCGAGCACCCGGGCCCTGGCCATCAAGCCCATCATGATGGTTTCCCCCAGGTGGTGGCCGCGGTAGTCAGGATGCACGGCAATGTTGGTCACGTGCGCCTCATCGAGAATGATCCACATCCCGCCGTAGGCCGCCACCTGCCCGTGAAACTCAACCACCAGATACGTCGCGAATGTATTCTCGAGGAGCTCAGTCTGAAAGGCATTGCGCGACCACGGCGTGGGAAAGGAATGCGCTTCAATTCCCATGACCGCATCCAGGTCAGCCATATACATGTCCCGCACTATGACGTCGGGCGACCCTGAAGGGCTGGTGCCGGCGCTCTCATCACTCACTGCCATGCCTGCTCTCTTCCTTTCCATGGGACCGGCCGGAAGTCGAAATCGCTGGCGCCCTGATATAGGCGGGAGATAGATTCAGGGCATCCTCCCATTCCCCACATTGTACCCTGCTTTGCGCCAAACGGGCCACCTGGCTGCCCAACAAGGGGACATTCAGAGCCGTAGCCCCCGGTCCGACGGCTGCCAGCCACTCGGCATCCAGGCCGAGCGGACCCAACACTCCGACGGGCCCCCGCAAGGGAAATGTCTCTGGAAGATTGCCGCTGGCCGCCCAGTCAGGGATAACCGCTTCAGGCACCCCTGCCCCGCAGAAGTACAGCCCTGCGTAAAACGCCGGGCCGCGTTTCTCACTCGTGACGAGCACGTGGCTTGAAGGATTGGGCACAGAATACGCCCACGCCTGCAGAGAGGATATTCCCAGCGCCGGCACATTCCAGGCATAGGCCAACGCCTTGGCGGCCGTCACCGCAATCCGCACTCCCGTAAAAGACCCGGGGCCAACCCCGACCGCCACCGCGTCCGGCTCACCAAATTCGCGGGCTAGCATGTCCAGCCACGGGACAAGGTGCGAACCCGCCGTTTTGGGAAGGCGCCAAGTGAAATCGGCGGCGGCTTCGCCACCGATTAGGTAACCGGCCGACAATCCTGGTCCGGAGGCATCAAATCCCAAGATCTTCAGACTCATATCGTGTGGTCCCGCCAGAGGTCCAGCCGTGACTGGCACCCTTGGCCCTGGGCGCCGAGGTCAAAGGCCCGGCACTGTTCGCCACACACGCTTAAAGATAGATAGAAATATTCTGGATACACCGCCGTCAGGGCATCGCCCCACTCCGCAATAATCACAGTGCTCGGATCCTCGGGAGCAGGCAAGTCCAGAACTTCCAGGGATTGTCCCCTGTGCATCCGGTAAAGATCCACATGGTACACAGTAAGGCCTTCCGCATTATACACATGCACCAAATCAAAAGTCGGGGATTTCACCGCCCCCGTATAGCCCCAAACTCGGAGCAAATGCTGTGTCAGTGTGGTCTTCCCGGATCCCAGGTCTCCAGACAGCACGACCAGTCCCGCCGGTGCAAATAGCGGGGCGAGTTCCGCTGCCGCGTCAGCCGTCTCCCCGGGACTTTGGCTAATCCGGGTCCACTGCGAAGTGATGATACGATTTTCGCTCATCCACTGCAACCTCCTCTCCACCGCGCATAACCCGAATTCCCAGGGTGTCCGTCACGACCCCTATCTCCGTCACCGGCACGCCGCACTGCAGGCACAAGAGCGCGGCTGCCCCTGCTTTTGACGGGGGGACCGCGGCCAACAGTTCATAGTCCTCCCCGCCGTACAGCGCGAAGTCCACCGGGTCATGGCCGTATTCCGCCGCAACACTGCGGGTAGCCGCATCCACCGGTATCCGCTCCGCATCAATCTGCACGCCAATGCCGCCAAACCGGGTCATCGTCCGCAACTCGCGATACAAGCCATCAGAAATATCCGTCATAGCGTGAGCCAGGCTCCCCAGCTGCTGCCCGGCTTCCACCCGGGCCACAGGGGCCAGGTGCGCCTGCAGCACGCTGCGGTGCTGAATCGAGGTGCTGGGCCAGCGCACCCCGTGAGAGAGCAGGATGTACCCTGCATACGCCGCTCCCAGCCGGCCCGTCACAAACAGCCGGTCCCCCGGTTTGGCGCCATTCAGCAGCACAGGGCCATGAGGACCGGGCTGCCCGAATACCGACACATCCAGCGACAGGCCGTTCGGGGAATGGACAGTGTCCCCGCCCAGAAGCACAGACCCATAGCGGTCGAGCGCCTTGGCCATCCCCCGGTACAGCCGCTCCACAGTCTCCACTTCCATCGAACCGGGCAAGGCAATGCTGGTCAGAATAGCTTTCGGCACACCACCCATTGCCGCAATGTCACTGATGTTGACCGCAACCGCCTTCTCCCCCAGTTGCTCTGGCGTCAT
>JAKAAS010000431.1 GCA_021802225.1 Bacillota bacterium | reverse complement strand
GGTCCAATTCGGCGTCATCGGTGGCAAACCAGCGCCCATCGTCAAGCGGGCCGACAATCCAGGTAATGTCGCCTTCGGTGGCGACAAGTTCTGCGGGAAGGGCGATGGCGGTCCAGTCACGGGCCGCCAAAGCGTCATACAGCATCGTTTCAGTCATAGCCTTTCCCTCCATCCGGGGAAAAATCGGATGAGGGGATTTAATCCACCATCAACGGGCACGGAAAGTGGTGAATCTAAGTGAGCAACGTCTCGATAATATATCCATACCCAACGTCTCGAAATGCCGTCATCGTGTTTTTGCGCTTCTCGACGATTCCATTCAGGGACCACCTGACTTAACGTTCCCTTCCCGGTAAAGAATGCCCAGTTGGGAGAATCAAACAATAAGATGTTAACCTCGTCTGCAGGGGCGATGAGAATCTCACCGCCGGAAGGGTTAGAACCCTTCCCATACGTCGGGCCGAACATATAAGTGTGGGTGGGATTCTTCATGGTTTTGTTTCCTCCTTCCGAGATTTCCTGAAAATTATCGCTCGCATTGACGATGTCCCATCCCACGTTCGTGAGCATCGTCGCGGCTTCTTCGGAATCCTCTGGCAACCGAGCGGGCTCTGCTGACCAGTATCCAAAACTCTCGCCATTCTGAGTATAGCTGATGCCGATGACTTCGACACCGTTCATCGTTGCGGGGAAAAAGGTGTACTCGATACCGTCAATCGTGAATTGGGTTCTCATGGTGGTTCCTCCTTTAGTAAGTGTGGACCCGGCGCGTAAACCGGGTGCCATCGGGCCGAATCATGGTGTACAAGATATCCAGGGAGCATTCGACTTGGGCCTGATTGGTACAGGCGACGGTCTGGCGAAACAATTCCACTGGCTTATGCGTATCTTGGGCTTGGGCGAGGCATTCCGCTTCGTGTTGGGCTTCCTCATGGGCCTTTGCGGCTTCAGCTTCTTTGGCCGGAGCCGTAAAGGCTATCAGATCGTGAATGGTGAAGTGGTCCCCGTATTCTCGGATGAGGGCTTCGTCGATATGCGTGCCCCATCCGGACACCTCATGCGCCACACCGTATTCTTTTAAGAGTCTGGAATCTTCATCATCATAGGCGGTGTAGCCGGAGAGGATTTCGCCATCGTAATACGAAATCTGGAAAGGGGCACCATTCAGCAAGGCTTCTCGCCGAGCTTGCCGAGTCGCTTTGTCTTCGGCGGCTTTCTCGGCGGCGTCTTGTTCACGCCGGGCGAGTTCTGCTAGAATTGCTTCTTTGGCGGCGACGAGTTGAGCTTTGACGGTTCCTTTGATTTCATTGGTGTGCCCGTTGCACTTCATCGCGGGCTTTCCGTTGACTTCGACCCGGCTGATATTGAAATAGAGGATCATACCGGTTATGCCCATCGGAGTTTTGGTTGTGCTCGATTTCATGTCCTTCACCCTTTCCTTTTGGTGGTGTCATTGTAACGCTATCGTTACCAGAATGCAAGTCTTTTTGAGAGAGAAAATGAAATTATTTTGCTCATCATGAAAACTTGAGACATTCTTGAGACACCGCCTATGGGATGATCACCATAGAAAGAAGGGATGACGCATGACTGAGCATGATGTGTGTCGTTGGTGTCAGAGCCCGTTGATTCTCTTTATTGATCCGTTGACTGGCGATGAGTGGGCCGGATGCAGTGATCCGGACTGTGGCTACATGGAGCGTCCCTATGCCGGATGAGTTTCTGCAGGTGCCCTTTGTGACTGGGGACGGCTGTTTAGTGCGCGAGAACTGCCGCCACTATTCCGCGCAATGTTGGGCCTGTACGTGGCCGGAAGACGCCTTACGCCCTATTTATTATCTGCCACGTGATCCGCAGATTGAGCATCCGCAAACCACCGTGCTGAAAGCACAACGGGCCGCGCGGCGCAAGGCGGTAAAACAGAGTGAGGCATCGAAACGAGGTCGGGCCAGTCGCCGTAAAGGGCAACGCGTGGAACGCGAGTTAGCAAAACTCAGTGGCGGTCAGCGCATTCCGTTGAGTGGGGCGTTGCGGGGAAATCTGTCGAATGATGTGGCGTTGCCGCAGGATTTGGGCAGTTTGAAGGTGGAAGTGAAAGCGCGGGCGGATTCCTGGAAAGAAATCTATCGTTGGATTCTGGATGATGTGGAGAAACCGGAGGCCCTTATTCTGAAGGCGGATCATAAGCCGTTTCTGGTGGTGCAGACCTATGATCAGTGGGCCGCCGGGCGCCAACCCCTGACGGTGGATGTGAAGAAGTTGGCGGAGGCCATGCGGTTGCTGGAGGAGGCATTGGAGTGAAGTCTGTAACTCGGTTAGTGTCACGTATTGCGAGTTGGGATGCTACGCATAAGCGGCGAACCTTTTACTGCCCCAATGATACGTGGAATCGTCTCGTGGTCTGGTGTGATCGGAATGGGATTAGTCGTTCTGCCGTGATATCTCAAGCTCTTGAATTGTTTTTGCGAGAGGAGTAACGGAGTAGAAAGGAGAAGAGGTGACACATGTTAGACGATATCAAACAAGTAGTGGTTCAAGAGATTGTGGGCGGTATTCATAAGTATACCCTTCTCATTGGGTATCGAATGGATGAAGGGATAAATGGCAGTATGTTCGTGCGAAAAGGTTGTCGCGTAATGGATACTAATATGGCGGGAGAATCTGTGGTTTATGCCGTGTTTGATCGGTTTTTGTGCTCGACGGTGGAAGAAGCCTTGCGCTTGCGGGAATCTTTGATGCAAGTTATTGCAGACTACCCGACCTTAGTAGGCTTATAGGATGGGCGGCCAACAGATGTCTATCGTCTTGCCCATTGCGGCATTACCGCAAATGAAAGGCTACCGAGTTTTTACTGGCACGGCGGAGTGGGATCGGCATCTTGTGACGGCAGGAGAATGGCAGGAGTCAGAACAGGAGGGTATGATGAAATACCATACATTGCGTCGGGATATTCCGAGCGATACTGACCGGGATGACGTGGATCAATTGGCGGATGTAGATGCGATTGACGCCGATCAAGACTCTGTAGCGTCGTCAGGGGATATAGTCAGGATTGTCACTTATTTAAGCAGGAGATTGGACACCATCAC
>JAKAAS010000430.1 GCA_021802225.1 Bacillota bacterium | reverse complement strand
CCCGAACAAGCAGGATAAGCCTTCGGCTCACGGGTCCCCTTTGGGCGCCGAGGAAGTGCGTCTCACCAAAGAGGCGTACGGCTGGCCGGAAGACAAATCCTTTTACATTCCTGATGAAGCCTTATCACATTTCCGCCAGGCAGTGCCGCAGGGCGAAGAGTGGGAAGCGGAGTGGAATCACCTCTTTGCCCGGTATCAAGAAACCTTTCCTGAACTCGCCCGCGAGCTTCAACGGGACCTGAGACGGGAATTGCCTGCGGGGCTTTTGGACCGCATGCCGTCCTTTAACGAGGGCGACATGGTGGAGACCCGGGCAGCGTCCGGAAAAGTCATCAACGCCATCGCCCCTCACTTTCAAGATTTGATCGGCGGCTCCGCGGACCTCGCTCCTTCCAACAACACCCACATTCAAGATGGCGGGGATTTTTCCGTGTTCCAGCCCGCAGGGCGCAATCTGCATTTCGGTGTGCGTGAGCACACCATGGGTGCGGCTCTCAACGGCATGTCTCTGCACGGCGGACTCCGGGTTTACGGGGGAACATTCCTCATTTTTTCCGATTACATGAAACCCGCTATCCGCCTGGCCAGCCTCATGAGTCAGCCCGTCATCTACATTTTCACACACGACTCCATCGGACTGGGCGAAGACGGTCCTACCCACCAGCCGATTGAGCAATTGGCAGCTCTGCGGGCCATGCCCAATATCCTGGTCATCCGCCCAGCCGATGCCAATGAAACCAAAGAAGCCTGGAAAGTCGCCCTGCAAACCCGCGACAAGCCGATCGCCATGGCCCTGACCCGGCAAAAAGTGCCAACTGTGCCTGCCCACAAAGCCAAGGGCCTCGCCCAGGGCGGGTATATTCTTGAGCAAAACGCCGAGCATCCCGATCTGATCCTCATCGCCACCGGTTCGGAGGTTGGTCTAGCTCAGGCAGCATACCGGTCCTTGGCAGAGGAAGGCATTAAGGTCCGTGTCGTCAGCTTACCGTCATGGGAGCTGTTCGAAGCGCAGCCACAGCAATATCAGAACGCAGTGCTGCCACCGGATGTCACACGACGCATTGCCATCGAAGCGGCCTCCCCAATGGGTTGGGAGCGTTTTGTAGGCCTGAACGGCAAGATCATAGGCATGTCCACGTTCGGGGCCTCGGGAAAGATTGAGGATTTGATGCCGCACTTCGGCTTTACACCAGAGCATGTCATTGAAGAGGCGCACAACCTGCTTTCACGGTAGGGTGACGCTCCATTCGAACAAAGGAGAATGATGATTGATGAGCACAGCAATTAACCGCTTAAACGAACTCGGCCAGAGCATCTGGTACGACAATGTGCGCCGGGGACTCATCGAATCTGGGGAACTGTCCGATTTAATCGCCCAAGGAATTTCGGGAGTGACTTCCAACCCCACAATCTTTGAGAAGGCTATCAATGGATCCAGCGACTATGATTCGGCCCTGCGCAAACTAGTTGCCGAAAGAGCGTCTCTGGAGACGATATACGATACTCTGGTCCTGGACGACATCGCCCACGGCGCCGACCTGCTGCGCCCTGTCTATGACCGAACGAAAGGTCACGACGGATATATCAGCGTGGAAGTTCCGCCAACCTTGGCAGCAGAAACGCAAAAGACGGTCGAGGAAGGCCGCCGCCTATTTCACACATTAGGCCGTCCGAACGTCATGATCAAAGTGCCGGCGACCCCGGAAGGCATTCCGGCCATCCGGCAACTGATTTCCGAAGGCATCAATATCAACGTCACCTTGATTTTCAGCTTGGATGCCTATAGTGAAGTCATCAACGCCTACTTGTCGGGCCTGGAGGACCGTGTGGCCCGTGGCGAGCCGATTGCGCACATCGCCTCGGTCGCTAGTTTTTTTGTCAGCCGGTTGGACACCCTGGTGGACCGGCTCATTAAAGAAAAGGGCCTTCCGGAAGACCTGTCCGGCAAGGCGGCCGTAGCCAACGCCAAGCTCGCTTACGAACTCTTTGAAAAATCTTTTCAAAGCGCCCGCTTTGATGCGTTGAAACAGCGCGGCGCCATGGTGCAGCGTCCGTTGTGGGCCTCGACCAGCACCAAAAATCCGGCATATCCCGACTTGCTCTACGTCGACACCCTCATCGGTCCTGACACCGTCAACACCCTGCCCCCGCAAACCGTGGCAGCCGTGCTCGACCATGTGAAAGCCGAACGCACCGTCGACCAGGACCTCGCCGGCGCCCACCACACGATAGACACTCTGGCGTCGCACGGCATCTTGATGCAAGATGTCACGGCCCAGTTGCTGCGCGAAGGCGTCGACAGCTTCTCAGCCTCCTTTGTCACACTGTTCCGCGGGCTGAAAAGAAAGCGGGCTGCCATTGTCAGCGAATTGGAGCCAGTGGACTGGACTCAGGACATCCTTCACGCCACCGCTGACCCAGTGGTCGCCAGCCTCACCAGCGCCGACGCGGTCACACGGGTCTGGAACCACGATGCCTCACTGTGGAAACAGGACCCGGAACATCAAGCCATTATCAAAAACGCCTTGGGGTGGCTTAGTGTCCCCGAAGCCGTCGCTAAAGACATTCCGAACTTGACCGCGTTTACCCAGAGCATCATCGATGATGGGTACACCGACGTCATTGTTCTGGGAATGGGCGGCAGCAGCCTGATTTCCGACGTCTTGCTCCATACATTTCCAGCGCAAGCGCCTTATCTCCGCCTGCACGTTTTGGATTCCACCAATCCAGACGCCGTCACGGCTCTGAAAAACAGCCTGCCCTTGGCTACAAGCCTCTTTATTGTAGCGAGCAAGTCCGGAACGACTACTGAGCCCCAAGAATACTTCCGTTACTTCTGGGATGCGGTCAGCGCGGTCAGCGCCAAGCCCGGGGACCACTTTGTCGCCATTACCGACCCCGGCACTCTGTTGGTCGAGGAGGCCCAGTCCCATCAGTTTCGCAAGACCTTCCTGAATCCCGCAGACATCGGCGGGCGCTACTCTGCGCTGTCGTGGTTCGGCATGGTTCCTGCCGCCTTGTCCGGCATCGATTTGGAAGCGCTGCTGGTCAATACTCAGGACATGCAGCAGCTATGCCGCCTCTCTTCCGTA
>JAKAAS010000429.1 GCA_021802225.1 Bacillota bacterium | reverse complement strand
CCCACTGTTCCTGCCTGGCAAATTCCCGCGTCAGTTCCACGCCCGCGGGGGACAGAGACCACCCCTGATCCGCCACCCTTTGAACGGGTCCAGGGCGGATAACATAAATCTTATTCCCCATTCGGGTCCCTCCTTCCTGACTATTCACAGTATCTTCTTGTAAATTTTATTCTACTGCGGTTTAATCATTTTTGCACCTCGAACGATGAAAATGAGGATACGGTTCTGAGGTTCTTTCCGGAATAAATCGCGGAGACGTAGGAATAATAGCAGCACGGGAGGACAGCCATGGATAAATCTTGTCTTGAAAAGAACGTCGGTTCCATTGACCGCATTGTGCGTTTAGCGTTGGCGGTCGCCCTGTGGATTTGGCCGCTCACGACCGGGATGTCCGTTTTAGCAACAGCAGTGATGGCGGCTCTGGCCGGTATTCTTCTCGTCACCGTCATCACGGGCTACTGCCCACTCTATGGGGCGATGAACTGGTCAACCATGAAACACCGTTCACGGGCCTGAAGAGGAACGGCGCGAGCCGGGGACCAGTTAAGTTTAACGCCTATTCACCGGGAGGCCTGCCGCCAAGACGACACATCCGGGTCTTGACAACAATTGGTAACATGTTAAGGTAATTTTATCGGGAGATCACATCACAGGTGTGATCTTGAACAATTTTCTGGAAGCCGGATTGCAGTACAGCACTGGGTGATGCATCCCGATTCGTCCATCGCCCCTGCGGTCTTGACCCAGCTTAAAAGGAGGTGAACAACGTGGCTTATTTGGATGATAAAATCCGCGATCAGGTCACTCAGTTTTTTCAGGACCTGAAAGATTCTGTAACCATTCAGATTTATCCCGGGCCTGAAGGGGAAACCGCTCAAGTGTTTACAGATCTCGCCAACGAGGTCGCCGACCTGTCCGATCTGATTATGGTCAGCCAAACGGCAGACGCCCCCGTCCTGGAGCCCGGCCATTCAGGAGATGAGACTATTTCCGGGCCTATCGCCACTCTCCTCGACAGTCAGGGGCATGCCACGGGAATCCGGTTTGTCGGCATACCCAGCGGCCATGAATTCGGGGCATTTTTGGAAGATATCAAGGCGGTTTCCACCCGTGAAGTCAATTTGAGCGACAAGGCCAAAGAGGCCTTAGCCCAGATTACCCACCCGGTGCACATCCAGGTATTTACGACTCCTACGTGACCATACTGTCCCCGGGCTGTACGCCTGGCACATGATATGGCATTGGAATCGCCCAATGTGGTGGCTGACATGGTGGACGCCAGTGAGTTTCCCGATCTGGCAGGTAAATATAATGTGTACGGCGTACCAAAATCGGTGGTCAATGGCAAGCTTGACGTGACCGGTGCAGTACCGGAGAACCAGTTGCTGAAGATTGTGCTCGAAGCTGCCGGGCAATCCTGAGAGAGAAAGAAACAAGGCCCTTATAGGGGCCTTGTTTCTTTATCTATTCCCGCACTCCCAATGCCTTGGCCAGTTTAGGTCGGTTGAACCCGACGATTACTGTCCCATTTACCAGTATCACCGGCACGCCGGTTTGTCCAGATTTGCGTTGCAGTTCTTGTGCTGCCTGGGCGCTTTTCGAAACATCGACTTCTTTAAAAGGCACTTTGCGCTCCTGCAGAAACCGCTTCGCGGTCCGGCAATGGGGTCAAGTCTGTGTGGTATAAACAATAACGGCCAAAAAGCCCACCTCCCCTAAAACGCAGGTTGTTTTCCCCTCATTATACCCCTGCAGGTATTTCGCCAGCAACAAATCCCTGACCCAGTGACACACTTTAATCCTTCCCGCGTATTTTGATTAGCAATCGCTGGAGGTGATAACGAATGGCACTGATCCCGTCCGAAATTTTGGCCGAAGCCCATACCGCCCGTGGATACCGGTCATATTATGGAGACTGGCTCCAGAATATCGGCACCATTATTGTTTTGCATGGCCACTACCGCACCGTCTCCGCGGTATTAAAATCTTTTTCAGTCCGCTTAGCGCAGCCACCGTGGCGCTTTCACGACTCAGTAAATCCCGACCTTCTTACGGGTCTAGTCATTCCTGGACAAGGCACGGCCGTGGTGGCCGCTTCTTGGCTTGACGATTCAGGCGGCTGCCCACCCATGCAGGACATCCACCATATTCGGCTGGAGGATACCGCCGAACGCTATCCTTTCCCGTCTCCCGATGTTTACCGCCACTTGCGGATTGCCAGGGAATATCTACTGGACATTCATGACTTTTGGCAGCATTCTACAAAATTGCCCGAGGCTGTGCACGATGTCCAGGATATCCTGCTCAACGCGTTTTCCGCCCCCCAGGAAGGCCCTCTGGGACCGCGGCAGGCCCGGCACGGCTTCGGCACGGCCCTGTCCGTTCGAGGCCCCTATTCCCCTGTGAGGATGCGTCCGGTCCGGCGCCGGACCCTCATCATCAGTCCGCCCGGATCAGGCGTCGCCGAGCTGATGCGCACCCTAGGCCACCATGCCGCTGAGCGGGGCGACGGTGTGATATTCTTGCACTGCGGACTGGATCCGGAGCAAGTCGATCACCTCTACCTGCCGGATAGGCAGTGGCTGATCAGCCACTCGGTCGCCCCCCACTGGCAGCAGCCATCCATGGACGACGAGGTCTTTGACTTGACAGCCGTGAGCGAGGACCGCGACACAGGAGACAACCTGGATACTCTATATTATTTGTACGCGCAGGCCTATCATATGGCCTGGGCGCAAATCTCGCGCGAAACTCCTCCAGCAGGCGTGCCCAATCAGGGACTGGTGCGCCACGGCCTCAACCAGCTGGCTTCGGCGCTGCCGCAAATGGGAACTCCGGCGGAAATAGCCATGGCGCCCAACACTGGAACAGCACAAGAGCGGCTATTCTGAGCCGCTCTTGTGCTGTTCCTGCCAATGCGGTAAGACTTTGCAGGTCAGACCGCGCCGGTTTCCCGGCTTTCCTCGAGCGCCTGCAGCACTTCGTCCGCCGCTTTGCTGCGGTAGCCGCTGGCCACGCCCCAGTAGTAAAAGCCCAGCGACACCACGGCAATCACCACGAGGTCCCACGGGTACGGGACAAATCCCTTGCCG
>JAKAAS010000428.1 GCA_021802225.1 Bacillota bacterium | reverse complement strand
GAGGACAACTAACTAATTCTATTGACGAAATACGGTCTATTCTTTATTCTTTTAATCAATTGCAAACCTCTTATGGAGAGCGGCGGAGGGACTGGCCCGATGATGCCCGGCAACCGGCCACATGGTCATGGTGCCAATTCCTGCAGCGTACGCTGAGAAATGAGAGGCCGACACCAGAAGAGCCGGCTCTTACTGGTGTTTTTTTTGCGTTATCCCGGAAGGAGGATTTATCTTAATGGATCAGCACGATCACTGGCAATTCGAAACCACCGCGGTACGAGGGGGCTACTCACCCGACACCGCAACCTCTGCAGTAGCCGCTCCGATTTATCAGACGGTTGGGTACGCTTTCAAAGATAGCGGTCATGCCGCCCGCCTGTTTAGTCTCGACGAGCCAGGCAATATTTATACGCGCATGATGAATCCCACCACAGATGTTTTGGAACAGCGGGTCGCTGCTCTCGAAGGAGGGTATGCCGCTGTGGCATTTTCATCGGGAATGGCCGCCATTACGGCCGCTGTGTTGAACTTATGCCGTGCGGGAGACGAAATTATTGCCTCAACGTCACTGTATGGCGGGACTTGGACGCTCTTTTCCTCAACGATTCAGGACTTCGGCATCACCGTGCGTTTCGTAGCGGACGCAGACCTGCCCGAGGCTCATGCCCTCGTCAATGACCGGACCCGTGGGGTTTTCGTCGAGTCCATTGGCAATCCGCGGCTTAACGTCACAGATATCGCTGTGTGGGCCGAATTTGCGCACCAGCACGGGATCCCGCTGCTGGTGGACAATACGTTTGCCACCGCGTACCTGGAGCAGCCGCTTCAGCACGGAGCCGATATCGTCATTCACTCCCTGACAAAATGGATGGGTGGCCACGGAACGTCTCTAGGAGGAATCGTGGTAGACTCCGGGACCTTTGACTACAATACTGACAAATTTCCCCAATTTTCCCAGCCGGACGCGAGTTACCACGGAATCGTATTTGGCCAGCAGCAAGGAGCCTATGCGCTGCGCCTGCGGGTGAAGACCCTGCGCGATACAGGCGCCGCACTGGCACCTTTCAATGCCTTCCTGATTTTGCTAGGTTTGGAAACGCTAGCGCTGCGCATGAAAGAGGCCTGCGGGACAGCCGCGCTGCTCGCCGCCCGGCTGTCCCGCCACCCCCGCGTCAGTTGGGTCAACTACCCGGGTCTGGAAGGAGATGGCGCTCACCAGCTCGCGGCCGCATACCTGCGCAGCGATCTCTACGGGACCATGCTCAATTTCGGGGTCAAAGGCGGGCGTCCGCAAGCGGAAGAGGTCATGAACCGCTTGAAACTGTGGCTCATTGTCGCCAATGTGGGCGATGCTCGCTCGATGGCTATCCACCCTGCATCCACCACGCACCAGCAGCTAAGCGCTCAGGAACAGGAACTGGCCGGAGCCGGAGGCGACTTGATCCGGTTGTCTGTCGGTTTGGAAAACGCTGAAGACCTGTGGGCGGACCTGGAGCAGGCTCTCGGTGTACCGGGCTAACATTAGCCCAGACCAATTGCCTGCTTAAAGAGCCCGAGACGAATACCGCGGAGGGAACCGGTCCTTGCCCAACTCCCTCTCCCACCATTGTGGCCTTGTAGTCTAAAAGGCCACACTATCTTTAGGGGGAGACGGCTGGCACTGCCGCAGCCGCCCCTTTTCCGCTTTGTACCAGGCCCCATGTCCGCAAAGTTTTATAAGGAGGAAGATCCCCCCGTGAACCTTGGCTGGCCACGGGGGGCTTGGCGCCCGCCTATAACAAGGCATTGGCGGGGGCCCGCGGCGAGACGGCCCCGGGCGCTACCCGCACGCACCGGCTTCTTCTGGCCACCCGTGCAGGGCGGAAAACCAGTAGGGCGTAAGGGCCACAATGCGCCTGCAAGGAGACCGCAAGCCGTTCTCTTGCCGCTAAAACCCTCAGCAGGCGATCGCTGTAAATGCGGCCATTAGGGTTTATGCTGGAAATCTCTAGGGCAAACAGTTTCGCCCACAGCGTGTCATCGTCCAGAGAGGAGACCAGGCAGATGGAGCCGCCATGAGCCAGAGAACTTCGCATCGTCTTCAGCAGTTGGCGCACTTGGGACGACGTAAAGTCCTCTATGAAGCGCACTGCGCTTATCACCCCGAATTTCCCTCGGGGCAGACCCTTTAGGGCGTCTCCCGCGTACAGCGTCAGCCCCGGCACAGCTTGAGAACGCATCCGGGAAATGACCGGTGGCGTGTCCATCACCGTGACTTGCACCCCGGAGCGGGCGAGCGTACCGGCCAGTTCTGCGGTGCCTCCACCGATATCCAGCCACCGGCACCCCGCTTGGGGGTGCATCACTGACATGACGAAGTCATTGATAGCAGCCCCCGAGGAAGATAGCCGCTCGTCGTCCGCGTCGCGCTTCCATGGAGCGAGGTCCTCCGCGCGCGGTGTGCTGAGGGTAACCCAGCGGCGCACGGCATCCATACGGTTGACCATCTCGGCAGAAGGCGCTCCCCGCTCCCACCGCCAGCGCCCACCTGCGTCTTTTTGCACAAGCCCTGCTGCCCCCAGCACTTCTACAATAGCTTGCGCCGGAAACAGGCATTGTTCTCCCAGCCGTCGGACTGCACTGTCGTCCGCGCCGTCTGCCAGCAGCGCATGCAGTCCCGTGGCCACTGCCGTGTAAATCACTGCCTCCATATAAAATTCCTGGCCAAGCAACGCCCAGTCCACATCCATTGTTTTGCCCACCTCGCACCTTTTAGTCGGGTTGCGTTTCCCACCATACGCTCCCCCATCCTAAAAGTGCTTAGCTTCTCGGGTGTTTCTTGTTGGGCATTGTTCCACCTCTTGCCAAACCCCTTCTATCGAATAATACTGAGGACTCCAGCGACAGCCAGAAGCTTGAGAGCTAAATCTCGTCTGGTCAAGGGCCATGGGCCTTTGTGCAGAGGCGTCGTGTAAGTGATGGCCAGGGCCACTGCTGCGACGGCAATCCACGGCACAAACACAGAGGAAATCCACATTGCCCCTCCCAGGGCAACCGCCATGGCAACGGCTTCATAGCCCGTGATGATCTGCAGCGGCGAGCGGTGGCAGATCGG
>JAKAAS010000427.1 GCA_021802225.1 Bacillota bacterium | reverse complement strand
CTTGCGCGCCTCCGGGACCAGTTGCCGCCACCTCTCATCGCTGGTGATATTCGGCTCATTGAGCATCAGGAGTTGGTCCACGCTGACGGGGAACCCAGGCACATTCTGTCCAAGCCGTGCGGCCAGTATCAGGGCACCGAGGGGAATGTGCGCTAAAGATAGATTGTCACGCCCCACCGCCAGTCCCACACGGCGGTACAGCGCATTCAGGCTGTAGCGGTCGGGCCCCCCCACCTCCCATGTCTGCCCGGCTGCCTGGGATCCCTCAACCAATTGGGCGACAAGCTCCGCCACATCGTCTCTGGCCACTGGCTGGAACAGGGTTTTTCCCGACCCGGGAACGGGCACGAGTGGCCACCGGACCTGACTCTCAAGGGTCGCAAAAAAAGGAGACCCTCCCCCAAACAGCAGGGAAGGCCGCAGAATAGTCCACTGTGACGAGGAGGCCCGAACATACTGCTCAGCCTGCCATTTGGTCAGGTGGTACTGGCTGGCGGCGCCTTCGCGCGTGCCCAGCGCAGACATATGCACAAGCCGCGGCACCCCGGCCCCCGCGATGGCGTCCACCACGCGTTTCGTTGCCTGGCGGTGAATCTTATCAAACGTAATCCCCTGCGAGCGGTGTTCCTGGATGATGCCAACAAGATGGACCACACCGTCGAATCCCTGGAACAGGCGGGAGAGGTCCGCCGTACTGATATCCCCGGCCACGCACCCCTCCACCCGCGCCGCTGGGCAGCGCCGGGCGAGCACGACAACGTCGTGATGATGGCGGTGCAAAGCCTGCTCCACGGCCTGCCCGAGATAACCGGTCCCCCCTGTGATCAGAATGCGCATAGCCCGCCTCCTCGCTTTCATCATAGGGTTCCGGCGGCACGGTGGCTAGAGGTTTCCCCGTTAATGAATGGTAATCCGCACTTCTGCATCTTCGCCGGGCAGCAGCGAATAGCCCGCCGCGTCAATGGACAGTTCCACCGGCACCCGCTGCGTGACTTTGGTATAGGTTCCCGACGTGGCCGCGGTGGGAATCAGCGAAAAGAATGACTGCGTGGTAGGCTGCATCGCTTCGACGGTGCCGGTAAACGACACTCCTGGGTGCGCATCCACGTAGATCGTCGCGCTCTGCCCCACGGATACGTTCCGAATTTTTGTTTCCGGAATGTTCGCGATCACATTGACCTTCGAGAGCTGGACCAATGTGAAGAGCGGCGTTCCCGCAGCCACGGCCTGCCCGTTTGCCACAGAGACGTTAGCCACGTAGCCGGCGACTGGCGCTGTGATGTTGATGAGGGTCGTGCCCGCAGCCGCTGTGGTCTTGCTCCCCTTGGCGGTGGTGACCGGTGCTGCCGCCACCGTCTCTTGCGCAATCGTCTGGCCCTGGCTGACCCGCTGGCCGACGGCCACTGACAAGTCTTGCACCGTTCCGTTGCTTTGCGCGGCAATAGGAATGGTAGGGGCAGAAATCGCCGCGTCCTGCGTCGACACGTAGTCGTAGCTCTGGGTCCAGTAATAGGCGACAATGCCCCCTATCAATATTAAAGCCACAATGATCAACACGTTAATGAGAATGACTCGACTTTGCTTCACGGATTAATCTCTCCTCACATATGCCCCCAGGGGGGATAAAGTTTACGGCACGGAACACCGCGGCCGAGTCCGGACTAATCAGCCATCATCTGAGGCGCGCCTTTCTTGTGGTGATAGGTTTTGAGGAACAGACCCAGAAACGCCCCAAATAAGGTGATCGCCGCTCCCAGCACAAAGACATCGTCAATCCCCATCACGAACGCCTGCTGTTGGATCAGGTCATACAAGGTCGTTGTCGTTACGGACAGGGACTGGCCCGCCGCTAATCCATGGTGGGCAAAGTACCCGGTCATCTGCTGGATAAACTGCACGGACGGCCGCGAGGTGGGGGTATAGGATGCGGCAATATTGGCCGCATGCAGACTGGACTGCGATTCCAGCACGGCGGTCATGAACGCCAAGCCAAAGGATCCCGCCACCCGCTGCATCACATTGTTGATGGACGAGCCAGAGCCCACCATTTCCGTGGGGAGGGACGACATGCCTGCCGTGGTGGCCGGCATCATCGCCATGCCCATCCCAAAGCCCCGCAGAGTCAGCCAGAACACCACGTCGCCGACGGGGGTGGTGGTGGACAGCCGGTGCAGCAGAAATGTCGTGTAGGCCAAGATCACGAGGCCCACCACCACCACGGGCCGCGCGCCGATCTTGTCGTACAGCCGGCCCGAGATGGGCATCATAATCGCCGACGCCAAGGCGGCCGGCATCATCATCAGCCCCGTCTGCAACGCCCCGTAACCCACGACCGTTTGCAAGAAAAGCGGCACATAAAACAGTCCGGAATACATGGACACGGTAATCACGACGACCAAAATATTCGCCATGGTGAACGAGCCCCGGCTAAATACTCTTAAATCCAGGAGCGGGTGAGGAATGCTGAGCTCCCACAGACTGAACAGGGTCAGCAGCAGCACCGATCCCACAAGGAGCAGCACGATGGGCTCGGATCCCCATCCCCAGGTCTGGCCCTCGGAGAGTGCCAGCAGCAGCCCGAACAATCCCGCCGCCGAAAGCAAAAACCCCATGAAGTCGAAAGAGCCCAGACGGCGGCTCGGAAATTTGGGGACATAGCCTAGGGCCAGCAGAACGCCGACGATTCCAATCGGCACGTTGATGTAAAAGATGAGCCGCCAGTTCACATACTCGACCAGCCAGCCCCCAAGGGTCGGGCCAATGGCTGGCGCCACAATGATCCCGAGTCCCCAAAATCCCATGGCGGTTCCTATCCGGTCGCGAGGAACAATCCGGTACACCATAGCCATGGTAATCGGCATAATAAGGCCACCGCCCAAAGCCTGAAACACACGAAAAATTGTCAGTACCTCTAGACTCCACGACAGCCCTGACAGCGCCGACCCTATCGTGAAGACTGTCAGCGACACCACGTAGATCCGCCGGTAGCCGAACCGCTCACCCAGATAGCCCGCCAGAGGCACGACGACCCCCAGGGTCAGCATGTAGATCGTGACCACCCACTGCACTTCGGCGGTGGGATTGTTCGGGCTGCT
>JAKAAS010000426.1 GCA_021802225.1 Bacillota bacterium | reverse complement strand
GATTCCTTGGCTCAATGTCCAAGGACAGCGGGACTTTCTTAATAATGCGCAGAAGGTGATTGCCCCCCTGTTTGTCCACCCGCAGGCGGTGCCCCTCTTCGTGCACATTGGCGGCACTTTGGTCAAAGCGCCGGGGGCTCCGGGGACGATCTTTTATCCGCAAGGCTTTTCGGTCGGGGACCCGTATGTGCTGCTGTGGATGGGATTGGCGCTGGCGCTGGCCGTCGCCCTGGTCCGGGCTTTCTGGCGGCGGGGCGCGGCAGTCCGGTACGTCAGGCCATGGACCGGCGGGACCCGCGAGTATTCCCCGCAGACCAGTTTTAGCGCGGAAGGATTTGTGCACCCTCTGCGCCTCGCCTTTCAAGCATTCTACGGACTGCAGCGCGAAAGGTGGAGCCGTTCCGGCGTCAGGTTCTACCGCCACACAATCATCTACCGGCTGGAGCAGCAGGGTTATCTGCCTGTGCTGCGCGCAGGGCAGTGGGTGGCGGAGAAAATCCGCAAAACCCAATCTGGGTCGACGCCTTTGTATCTCGCCTATCTCATGGGAGCAACGGTTCTCGCCCTCGCTTTGGCGCTGTGGCATCCGGGAGCGTAGCGCCCCCGCCCCCGCGCTCACCCGCTGCCATGATCCGGGGGGCTGGTGTGGGGGGCCTGATTGAAGACGCGGGCGGCGCTGACCAATGTGGCGATCAGGTGGCCCATAGCTGGCCGCGCATCTCCGGCCGGATGCTGAATTAAGTGAATGCGCCGCGTAAGCTGCAAGTCCGGAATGGGGATGAATGCCACTTCCGGCACATCACGGGTGATCATCCAGGACATGACCGAACACCCAATGTTGTTTTTTACCAAATCTAAAATGGCCCGTATGGAGGACAATTCAGCATTGACGCGTAGGCTGGACACTCTCAGGCCATGGTGAGCCAGCGCCTGGTCAAGAATGCTGCGCGTTCCCGAACCTTCTTCCCGCAAAATCAGATCGAGATCGGTCAGGCGGCTGATCGGGATGGACGGCCAGGACGCCCAGGGATGCGTGCGGGGCACGACTAATCCCAACTCGTCCTGCCAGAGATTGGTGACTTTCAGATCGCGGTGGCCAATGCGGCCTTCCGCGATGCCAAAGTCCACACGGCCCGTTTCCACCTGATTGGTGACGTCGGCGCTGTTGGCCATGGAGAGGTGGATGTGCACATCCGGATGCATCTGGCGGAAGAGGCCCAAGGGCTGAGGAAGGAAAAACTCGGTGACGGTGTGGCTGGCCGCCAAGTGGACCCACTGCTCGCCTTCGGCGGTTTGATGGACTTCGCGGTAAGCGGTCTGCCACAAGGCCTCAATTTGATTGGCATAGACAAAAAGGGCTTCACCCGCCGGGGTGAGCCGCATTCCGCGGTTGCCGCGGACAAACAGAGCCGTGCTGAATTCCAGTTCCAGCTGGGCAATCTGGTGGGAGGCGGCGGATACCGACAAATTGAGCAGGCGGGCCGCGCCCGTGATGTGCCCCTCGCGGGCAGTCGCGAGAAAGACCAGCAAGCGGTTGTCCACAAAAACATGCCTCCTTGGTGTACGTTAAATCGTTACAAAACTTAGGGTTACGGATGTAGACCCAGCGCTTCAGCTTGCGTTCAACGCGGTCGCAGCTGGCCATGTCGAGCGAGCGCTCAATCGAGACGCCGGCCCAGTAACGGTGCGGGGCCGCTTTGAGAAGTTCCCGAGACGCTGCTCCGGAACGGAGACGGGCGTACGAGCACCTGGGAACGGGTGGTGATACTGGTCAACATTGCCCCCTGAGGGGGATGGGCATTCGCATTGCACACAACTGCGTCTTGGGAGGAATCACGGGACAGGGCGCCAGCCGTCTGGACCAGGAACGGGGAGGGCCGGAAGTCGTCCTGATCAGGAAAAAACGGAGATCCCCCACCGAAGACACTGAAGCCGGCGCCGCAGCGCCGGGTGCCTTGAATGGGCCAGAGACAATGATATTCCTTAGTCTGCTGTCGCAAGCCTTTCAGGGCCTTGGTCAAGAAGGCGCCCAACGCAATGACAACCATGAGGACACCTGCCCAACCGTAGAATAAATTCTGTCGAACTCCTTCTGATACTAAATTATTGTGGGAGACAGTTCAAGCGGGGAGCCGAACTGTCTCCCTGCTTGGGTCAATTGACGGCGGTGTTTTTCTGCAGGACGAGTTTTTTTAGTGAGCCGGTAAAGGTCATCTTTCCGGTGAGTACGGCGCGGAAAGTGCGAAACGCCACCATACCCCAAAACAGCGCCAGCATGATGAAGAAGAGGTGAGCAAAGAAGGCAATGAGGCCCACGTGCATCTCCCCGTAAAGCATATCCGTGCCTCCGGTAAAGACACCGAGAGGGAATGTCAGGCCCCACCAGCCAAGATTGAAGGGCAAACCGCGGCGGGCATGAACGACGGTCATCATGATGCTCAACGTTAGCCACCACAGCCCGAATCCCCAAAGGGCGAACGACCCCAGCACGGCGGCCCCGTCCATGGCATGCCCGAGACTTCCAAACAGCACAGGCATCGACTTGCCGAGCCCAATCAGCCCCATTATTCCGGTGCCTAGAGTGCCCAATGAAATCCACGTGGAAATCGCCATCTCGGCGGGGGGCAGCTTGTGCACAGCCAGTCTCAAGAACAGGAATCCCAGCATTAAGAACGCCAGGGGCACGCTGATGGCCCACAGGCCCAAATTGATGACCATCATCGTTTGCGCGGCGCCGACGTTGGTCAGGTGGGGGATAATCAGACTGCCGCTGGCCGCAGCCACCTCCGCGGGCACAACCGGCATGAGCCAGATGCCCGTCATCTTATCCAGACGGTGGTCATGGGAGATGAACATCATGAACGGCACTATGATCCCCGAGGCCAGAGCCATCAGCACATTGATCACCCACAGACCAATTCCAATGGCAATGGCGGAGGGGCCGATTATGGCGACTCCCATGTCGATAAATCCATTGATCACGGTAGTCAGAGCCATAGGCACAGCTCCAAGAAACATGGACTGCACGGGGTCATGAAGCAGCCCGATAGAGCCTTTCCAATTGAAAATCCATTTCAGTACCATAATCGCCAGCAACAAG
>JAKAAS010000005.1 GCA_021802225.1 Bacillota bacterium | reverse complement strand
AAAAAATCTATCTTCTAAAGGAGACTTTCAACCATGACCAAAAACACCCCACGCACCAAGGAATACCTCGTCAACCAACAGGCCCTAGCCACCATTGCCACGACACATCCCGCCGTTATGAAAGCCGCCGCCGCAACGACATTCACCACCCAAACTGACATCCGCTCCCTTCTCCGCCTCTCCCCCATTGCCGAACGTGGCCCTCTCAGCACTGCTGTGGCTGAGGTGCTGGAAGTTCGCAGACTGCTCGACCGCAATCGCTGGCTGAAACAGATGATCATGGATCGCCGCGGCGGCCATGCCCCTAAGTCTTTCGTCCCGTTGATTTCGCCAGCGCAACGCCATCAAAAACTCACGAGAATTCGTGATGCCGCGCTGAGGCCGCACATAGAGTATCACTACCGTTTTGCTACCCACGGAGATGTTTCGCTTGATTTTACTGCTGATCACCGCCAAGTGGGCGTTAGCCAGTATCTTTACGACAGTTGGGACATTTACGCAAAGTCGTATAACCACCCGGCCCACTGTGTCGACACCACCATTACCGCTCCCGCTGACTGGCGTGGCCGCGTGGAGCACCGTGGACTGGCGGTAGTCGATGGCTTGGTAAATCTCGATATTGTGGCCCTCGATTGCACAACATCGAACGTCCGTCTTTACGCGGCTACGTGGCTTCAGAATGGCGCAGGCAATGAATTGCATGCCGAATCAGGATACATCGCTCTCACTGAGGAGCACTCTTATCACGGCACTACTCCCGAGAAAGCCGTCCGTGGCGTCCTCAGAAAAGCCCGTCAGGTCGCTGTGAAGGTTGCCATTGGCCGCCAAAGTTTGGCCGCTCTCGTGGCTCATGCCCTTGCGGTCGACCCCGACATCGCTGTAACTCTTCATGATGCTACGAGCACCGGGGCCTGCCTGCCGGGGATCAAAGCGTGGTGCTCCCGTACCGGCATTGATTTTGATGCCCAATCCGCGCCACTCTCAGAGATTTATGCGGCCTACCAGAGAGTCCCGGCGTCTGAATGCGCGGCCATCATGATCCATACGATCCGCCGTTCTCGCCGCGTCATAGACGCATTACTGCCAGCTTAACCGTCTATATCCAGCCGTCCCTATCACGGGGGCGGCTTTATTTTATGCGTATATAATGAGAGAGGTATTTCCTCTCGGCAAACTCGAAAACAAGACGTAAAATATCGGAGGCGTTAGTAGACGATGGAACAAGAAGAAAGGGGAAAGTTGTTCGACGGCATAATGGAAAATCCGGATCTGTCTGCTGCTCAAGTAGCGGCTATCCTGCATAACGATTTGGACATGAACTTGGCCGACGTGGCGCAGGCTCTTTACGATTCGAGCCGTCCTAATACGGATCTACCAGATATTGCGCGAGCGTTGCATGACCCTCATGGGCTGAATTTGGATCCGGGCCAAGTGGCACAGGTCATGCGTAATTCGGATGGGCTGGATATGAATTTGGCTGAAACAGCACAGGTCTTTCACGATTCACACGGGCTGGATATGAATGCGGTTGACGTGGCCCGTGCTTTGCGCGATCTGGAATATCCTCAGTACTCTGATGGTGAGATAGCCACTGCCCTGCGAACCGGACTAAATCTGCCTGTAGGCGACGTGGCGAAGACTATGCACGACGGCCTCAATCTCCATCCATCCGAAGTCGCTCAGGCCCTCCACGAGGGCCTGCAATTGGATCGCCCCGCTATCGCCAAGGCTCTAGAGGCTGGCCTTGGCCTCTCTCCCACCTTGGCCCAAGCCGCCGCCGACTCCGTGCCCAAATCGTCCGACCACGAACGTTAATCAACATCTTCCTTCTCCTTCAGCCGTCCCTTATGGGGGCGGCTTTATTTTATGCTATATATTGAGAGCACATTTGCTCTTTAAACGAATAACAAGAGAGAAGGAGTCCGTCTATGCCAACGTTCACTGAAAAAAGTAAAGAGACCTATCAGCTTCTGGAAACAATATGGCAGGAAGATCAAGGGATAATACATCACGACTTGAACTTTCCCACCATTGCCACGGCAGAAAAAATGCTGGCCGACCCAAATTTGGGGTCCGGTGAGCTTGACGGCTTGGCCCGTTTCCTAACGACACTGGAGATAAACGATAACCTAGCGGCGGACGTTGCAGGTCGCCTCCACACAGCACCCGATACACTCCTGGTAATTGCTAAGGAATTTAAGCGGGAAGTCCATCGGGATCACGGGGAATTCGCTGCTTTGAGCGCGGTAGCAGGAAATTCCCACACACCTGCGGAATATTTAGGATCTTTGACGCAACAGATCCTCAATACGAATTTGGGGGAAGTCGATGGGGATTATCGCCCAGTGCTGACTGCTTTATCATTGAATCCCACCACACCCCCTGAAAGCCTGAATCAAATCGCTGAGATTTCTGATATGCATTTTGTGGGCGCGATGCTGAAAAATCCATCGGTGCCAGCGGAGGTCCACGCGAGGTTTGAGGCACAAGTGGCAGAAATTCACGAATGGGCAAAAAGCCCGCGCAAAAAGACTCGCGAGAGAGCGGCCAGGAACTATTTCACTATGCCAGAAATTTTAACCCAGCTTAGCCATGATCCTGACTCTGATGTAAGGGGAGCGGTAGCGGACAACCCACACACCGATCCCACAACAATTGCACGATTAGCGCATGATCCTGACTCGGGTGTGCGTTTTGCGGCGGCGTTAAATCCTCACATGGAGGATACAATTCTGAGCGAAAAGATTATCGTTGACACGCTCCCGGACCTGGACACGAAAGGCCGTTGCAGTGTCGCCGCACACACGACACATCCGTCCATTCTTGATCAGCTCGCCCACGACAAAAGTTCTAGTGTGCGCTGCGACGTAGCTCAAAATATACACACGACAGCGAAAACACGCCTGACACTCTTTCAAGGAGATTTTTTCGACCCCGAGAGAGCAAGAGTGCAGGAAACGGTACAGGCACTTGTTTTTGACTGGATGCAGGCTGGTGATACAAGAACGAATAGTGGAAAAGCCACACCTTCGTACATTGCCGAACGGGCCCTGCGCGACTCATCTCCGGCTGACGTGGTTGCCCTCTTATCCAACCCAGATGGTGCTCATCTTTCTGCGTCTGAGGTAGCTACCACCGTATACATTGCCCTCAATCTTCATCCTTCCGAAGTCGCTCAGGCCCTCTCTGAGGGTCTGGAGTTGGATGGCCCTGCTATCGCGAAAGCTCTGGAGAGCGGTCTCAATCTGTCGCCAAGCCTAGCCCAATCAGCCGCCGAGTCCGTGTCACGTGACACCGACCACGAACGCTAATTATCACCCCGACTGCCGCCCCTTATTGGGGCGGCTTTTAATTTCGACATATATAATGGGAGGGAATGTTGCTCTCTCTCAAATAACTTCAGGAGGCTAACTATGGCTGTGGATGAAGACTTACAGGAAAAACTCGATGAGGGATTGAGTGCAGATCAACTGATCGTTGACCTCACCGAAGCGTATTCCGTGAACGAAATTGTAGAAGCCCTCTATGAGGCTGATTTTAGCGGGAGTGATGTAGTGTCGGCGTTGCATGAAGGGTTGGGAATGGATGGCCCGGAGGTTGCGCGGACTCTCCACGAGGCATTAAATTTCGGACCGGAAGCAATAGCGGAGGCCTTGCCCGGCGGCATGGTAGATTTTGATGAGTCGGATGTGGTGAGAGCCCTCAGTGACGGGTTGAATTTGGGATCAGAAGAAATAGTGGAAGCCCTCGCCGCCTCTGATGGCATGAATCTCGATGAATCAGGCGTAGCCCAAGCCCTCAGCGAAGGGTTGGGGATGGAATGCGGTGAATTAGCTCAAATTCTGAGCGGCACCTTGGGGCTGGAACCTGCAGGAGTCGCCGATGCCCTCTCGGCTACGGATGAAATGCCGGAAGCGATCGCGAACGCGCTTCACGAAGCCTTGGGGCTGGATGCCGATGAAATTGCCAAAGCCCTGCATGATGGTGTGAATCTCGATGAGTCGGAAATAGCCACCGTGTTAAGTGAGGTGCCAGACAGCCCGACCCCGGCACGACTAGCGGCCATCATCCAATACGTGGAACCGGACCTGTCACCCGCCGACGTAGCGGCGGCTTTGAATGACGGGGCGAAATATACCGTAGCGGATACCGCTCAAGCGTTGCACGACGGCCTCAATCTCCACCCCTCCGAAGTCGCTCAGGCCCTCTCTGAGGGTCTGGAGTTGGATGGTCCAGCCATCGCCAAGGCTCTGGAGGAGGGCCTCCGCCTCTCTCCTACCCTAGCACAAGCCGCAGCCGACTCGGTCCCGCGTGCCACCGACCACGAACGTTAATCAATCATCATCCTTCTCCTTTAGCCGTCCCTCACCGGGGCGGCTTTTGTTATAGATGGAGGTGTTTATCGTTATGACCACCCGCGATGCCCAAGAACTCCTAGCCGATCACGGCTACCGCTCTTTAGCCGATTTTAGTCCGATTACCGCCGATGAATGGGAGATTGTCTACCAGATGGAAGAAGAAGAGGGAGACGAAAAGGAGGAATCACCATGTCGAACACAAAAATAAATGCCGCGATCTTTGGGATCAATGCCGTCGGAGTGATGATTTTTGAAAGCGTTGTGAAGTTCATCGATGGGCCCGCCCTAGCCACCGCATTAGTCCCCGAAAGGCATGCGTCGTGGGTCCCGCTGCTGTCCACAATCGGTTTGCTGTTCGTGCTGATCGCGCTGTTCGTGGTAGAAAATCACATACACGCACTGCGGGATCGCGACCAGCCGGATGATGAGGACTGCTTTTTGCTCATATCCTTCTTTCTCGGCATTCCGGCCATGATCGGGTTTTGGTTCTTGATTTGAAGGAGGAGGAGCCACCATGGTAAGTGCCGTCCATTTCACTTCCGCGAGCCCGGAATGGTACACGCCGCCTGTGGTCCTGGAAAGAGCCATCGCCTGTCTGGGAGCCATCGACCTCGACCCCTGCGCCAATCCATCCCGTACTGTTCCGGCTCGCTCCCACTTTACGGAGACGGAAGACGGACTCTCTCGTCCCTGGCATGGTCGGGTCTTCATGAACCCGCCGTATGGCCGTCAGATTGGGCGATGGATTGAAAAGCTGGTCGAAGAATTTGAATTAGGCCACGTGACTCAAGCCCTAGCTCTTGTGCCTGCACGCACGGATACCGCCTGGTTCCGGCGTCTTTCTGCCTTTCCTGTCGCCTTTTGGCGGGGGCGCGTTAGTTTCGTTGGGAGCGATGGCGCGAGAAATCCCGCGCCTTTCCCGTCGGCTGTTGTGGCGTTGGGTGTGTCTGCTGATGTCTTTGCCGCCGCCTTTAAGAGCGTGGCGGATGTTTATGTGCCAGTTGAAAACGACCTATAGATATAAAGGAGGAATATCATCATGCCATCAATCGACACTGATCCCTTTATCACCGCCATGGTCGAACTGGCCGACCGCGTGGAAAATCCTATCACCAGCATCACCGACTCTATCACGTTTGAAGCGTCCGAATCCACGGCAGAGGCCACAGACAAGATGGAGGTGGTGGCCCGCTGGTGGGCGGCCCTCATCACCGAGTATCAATCACTCGGTATTCTGCCGGAGTTTATCACCATGGAGCCTACGCCAGACTATCACCCCAATGGCCGCCTCGATGAGTGGGCGTCTGTCGGCTGGTGCGGCATTGCCCATGATCCCCATGTCTCTGTGGCGTTTTCAGAGTATCGGTTTGCCTTCTCTTGGTCGTTGGCCGCTGCCCCGGACTCGCGGACTCACTGGGTCAGGGCCGTTCCAACGAGCGCGTGCAGTGTGATAGATGCCTGCGGCACTCGTCTCCCCGCCCCTGCTCCCAAAAAGACGTTGTGGTCAGCCGCTTCCAAAGCCCGCCGTCTCACGATCACCCCCACAACGCGGTCCGGTCGGGGGGACCTGCACTGGACCGCGGATACGGGTGAGGAGGGATACTGGAGCGATGATCTGGTGGCATTCTTGGGGTTCGTGGAAAGTCACCGCCGGTATTGGGGCACGCCTACCTTGTCCCACACGTTCAAGCCTAAAATTCCCCGCAAGAAGATGAGAGCAGTCCCACCGTCCGAACGGCCACAATGGCGCGATGATCTGCCGTGGAACCTGGGCGTCGTGGGTTTTTTTGGTACGGTGCCCTCAATGATGTTCACCGCCATGGCCATCTTCGCGGCGAAGGCGGGCCATTACCCCCTCTGGGCACTTCTCGTCGGTGGCATCGATCTGCTTTACGTGGCGGGGATCCTCACGTTTCTCGTCGGCTTCATCGGCTGCCGGATTGACGCGGTGAAAAAGGGCCATGAAGGGCTATGGGAGGGGCTGGTTACAGGGCTCGTGGTGGCGATCTTCGCCGGTATGGCCATGTATGTTTTCGGCGTGGGCGTTCTGAAGATATTCCTATAGATATAAGGAGGAGATTGCACAATGACAAGACTTGCGATTGATTGCGGCCACGGCTATGTAAAGGGATTAGGCGAGAGTGGGGCACGGGTGCTGTTCCCGAGCCTCATTTGCCCAGCACCTGCCAGCGTGGACCTTGGGGAATTTGGAACATCGGAAGTCATCACGATTGACGGCCAGCCTTTCCTAGTGGGAGAACCGGCCCGCGCTCATGCCACGCCGTTATGGAGCCGCCAGAAAGCTGGTGATCCTGATACCCTACGTCTGATATTGATTGCCGCCGCGCAGTTAGGAGCCGCCGGGCCTATCACCTTGGCTACCGGTCTTCCACTGTCGTGGTTCGGATCGCAAAAGAAAGCCTTTCGCGAGGCCCTACTCGGTTACGGAGCGACCATTCAACTCCCAGAAAAGCCTGCACAACGGATCTGGATTGAATCCGTGAAGGTGTTGCCTCAAGGGCTGGCGGCGGCGGCTGGCATCATCCTGCATCCCGACCGTGAGCCGGGCGACTATGCTGTTGTGGACATTGGCTACCGTACCAGTGATTTTGTGGTCGTAGCCAAGTCGTCTACCGGGAAAATTCAGTTTGACCCCGCCATGGCCGGGAGCCTTGAACTCGGCACCCATGCCATTGCCGCGGAAATTGCGAAGGGTCTTGAACATGACTATCACGTCCCGTTTCAAGCGGCTGAGGTGGAGGAAAAGGCCCGCCTACACGTCGAAGGGCAGGCGGTGGAACTGGCAGGGCGCCGTGCTACTGCTACAGAGGCCATTGGGCACCAACTGCATGAAGCCTTAGCCGAGAAGCTGGATCAAAAGCTGTCAAAACTAGCGGGCATCGTCTTAGTCGGGGGTGGAGCAGTGGTGCTGGGCCATGCCTTCCCGCAAGCCGTGGTGATGGAGGAGGCCCAATGGGCGAATGCCGGAGCGTATCTGGCGGCGGGGCAATCATGAGCTTTCTCGAACGCAAGCACGTCTATCCACGGTACATTTACGCATTACATTTTCTCGATCTGGGGTTGCCCGCGTGGCCAATGTATGTTGGCTGTACCAGCAACCCTGTGCGCAGATGGAAACAGCACCGTGCGAATTGGCCGTGGCCCTTTTTCACGATAATCTTACACCGGCTGGAGGCTGATGCTCAGGAAGCAGAGGTTTGGGAAGCGGCGTACCGTCGGGCTGCACAACTCGCGGGGGGTCAGGTCTTGATTTCTGGAAAGAAGGGGCCACGATTTGAGACCTACATCCCATGGTACGGTCGATCAACAACGCACGTGCTATGGCCAATCCCCCCTACGGTTCAACATGTGTCACACGCAATTTTCTATACGGTGAACGGGATAGAGGATGATGATGCTGATGAATGGTCACCGCTACCGCGCGTCATCGTCACTTTGCCTGGTATCGATGTGACCAATATCGACGGTTTAACCCGTGCAAGCAAGCGGGAGCTAATAAAATCGGTGTGACACCAAGGAGGTGAGAAGGGTGCGAAAAATACGCCGCCGCTACTGGTTTTGGCTTACGCCAGAGGACCCCCTAGCCAGCGTGCTAGACGACTTAGGCCCCCATGAGCGCAATGAATGGATAGTTGCTCTTGTGCGTGCCGGGTTGGCACCGGGTGGTCAACGGGATTTAATCTTAGCGATTGAGCGACTGGTGGCGAATGGTCCTGCTCCAACGTCCACTCTTCCAACGCCGCCACCCAATACCGCCCAAGCCATTGCCGACGCCATGGCAGACTTCGGATGGACGGACGATGATGACTAAGGAATCCCCGGAGGGCTCCCCACTCACCACGAGCGGGGAGCCTGCTGGCGATTGCTCCAGCACAAAAAAACTAGGAGGCAACAACATGGACAAGATGCAAGCAGCGCTCGACGTCATACAGGCAAATATTACGAAAGAATACGGATCGAAGGGCTTAGCATCTCTCACGATAGCCCCTGAAAAGGCCACCCCATGGCAGACAATGACAGCCACCGAAATTGCGTCCGATGAAATGGACCCCATATGGATGAAGGCTTTGGCCGCGCAACTCTAAAAGAGGAATCCCCGGAGGGCCCCCACTCACCACGAGTGAGGGGCCTGCTGGTGATTGCTCGCCAGTGTCTCTCCCCATTATGTCCTGTAGACGAAAGGAGAAGTGCCCTATGAGCCAAATCAAAAATGTCCGGCCAGCCAACGAAAGAGAGTTTCTGACCATCCACGAAACCGCCCAAGAGTTGGGATGTGGCGATAGCACCGTCCGCGAGATGATCCAAGATGGCCGGTTGCCTGCGGTCCAGCTGGGCCGAGTCTTTCGGATCCCACGGTCCGTTCTCACCGCTCTTGCCTCAGAGGCCGCTGCCAAGGTTTATGCGAGTCGGTCGTAACTCGTCTTCATCCCCTACTGCTAATTATTTCAATCATTCACAAGAAAGGAAGGATCCCATGACCAGAAACGAGCTAGCGCTCGAACGGTACCACGAAACGATGAAGGCCCTCTTGGATCTGTTGCCGTCGGGTGCGATAGAGAGCCACCCGATGATCATGATGCGTCTCCGCGAGCACGATGAGTTTCTGACTATCATGGCCGACCAGTCACCTTCACTCGATCAGAAAATCGCGGGATGGCGGGGAGTGGCTGGTCCCCAACGCTAGTACGTCCGGTATCTCAGGCCGGCAGAGAACGCCGACCCTCCACACCGGAACCCCCTCTCCCCCCAGCGCACAGTACGCGCCGGGTCCCCCATCTCCCCCTCAGCGGGGGAGACTCAGGATAAGGGGGAAGGTGACACACACATCCGGCAGAGCCGGATGGTAGGGACTAAAAGCCCCAAGAACCAAGCAGAGAGCCAAATCAGGGGTCCCCGCAGGAAGTCCCCACAAGTCCCCGCGCTGATCCACGCCGTCATTCGGTCCGTTGTGCGGGGGCCAAAATTCCCGCAATCCGTTACCCCGCCCCATATTTCAAGTCCCCGCAGTGGGGACTTGCAACCAGTTAAATTGCCCGTAAACCGCATGGGGACGCCATTATCTGAGGTCCCCACTGAAAGGAGCTAAGACTATGGCAGACGATAGTCGGCACGAAGGCGTCCAGCGCAAGGTATGGATGCCGGAAGACATGAACACGACAGTAGAAATGCTAGCCGCCAGTGGTAGAAAACCCGTAAGCGCGGTCATGCGCGAGTTGATGGCGGCGGGATTGCAGAGCGAGGCGCAGAACACCGTGGTGGCGCAACAGATGGCCGATGCCATCACCACTGCGTTAACGCCATTGCTGACGCGCATTGATCATCTCGAACGACTGGTCTTTTACACAGCGGAATCGGCGGGAATGGCAGCAGAAAACCTCGTCTATTCCGCCCAGAAGCAGGGGCAAAAATTGCATCCCGACGACCCCGAGCAAGCGGCGGAGGTCGTCAAAAACACTATCGGACGGTACCAAAGCATGACCCATGAGAAAATCCGCAAAGCCCTGCGCGGACCCAAACCCAAACTAGAGGAGGCTGATTAACCATGCGCGAACCTGATGTTCGCATTCAAGTCCGTTTGCCAAAGACCGCCGCACAATCCGCTGAGGTGGCCGCGCAATCAGCAGGCATCCCCGTCTCCACGTGGATCCGCAATCAAGTCATGGCGTCCTTGTACCTGGGGGGCGTCGCCAGTGCTCCCCAAGTGATTTACGAGGGGTTCCGCTATAGCATCCAAGATATTGCGGATGCCATCGATGAGATCCAGCTCATCTCCCGTGCGCTCCCAGAACTCTTAGAAAATCTCATGGCCGCCAGCACGGCTAGCAGTGGTTTCGATGCTGCAACGAGTGAGGAATGGGCGCACCGAGCAGTAGCCAACGCCCTAGCCAATTCCTCTTGGCTGAAGGTCATCCAGAAGGAAGGGGATGAGGGTTAGCCATGGCTCTCCGTCCCCTCATCGTCAAGCACGCGTTCTATCTTCCGGGTAGCAAGGGCTTTGGCAAAGGCAACCATGGCGCCATCGCCCATCTCCAATACATGGGCGATCCATCCCGCCACCAAAAGACGAATGAAGAACTCCTGATGGGATCAGCGAGTATCCACGCCAAATACATGACCGAACGGCCGGGAGTGTCGGGGTACTTTGGTCCCGACCCCCGGACCTTGCCGGATATTGAGAAAATCCAAAAGACGTTGGAATCTCACACCGGGCCTATATGGCGGGACTTTATCTCTGTGACGGAGCGTGACGCGGTGGCAATGGGCGGTGACCTCATGACGCGGGAAGGTTGGGAAAAGGCCGCTCGGGCCCAACTCCCCAAGATGTTTCAGTCCATGGGCCTCGACCCCGCCAATGTTGAATGGGTCGCGTCCGTCCACAAAAAGGCAGGCCACCCCCACATGCACCTGCTGTTCTGGGAGCGGGAACCGGTCCGCATCAAAGGCCAGTGGAGCGAGAAAGAGCGCGTCCAAATACGCCGCGATTGGGCCTCAGAGTTGTACCGGCCTCAACGGGAGCGACTGGGCTCAGAAAAGAGTGCCTTGCGCCAGCAACTTTTATCTAACGTAAAATCCAACGACCTAGGCGTCCTGCCAGCCAAAACGCAAAAGGAATGGACCACCCGCCTCTCTACCCTAGCTGAGCATCTACCTAGCCGTGGCCGGAAGGCCTTGAAGTACATGCCACCAGAGGTAAAAGCGGAGGCTAAAGCCACAGCGGAATGGCTCGTCACCACCATTCCGGCCTTCAAAAAGGCCGCCGTCCGCTATGGGGATCTGGCGGCAGAAATGGCCCGGCACTACTCCGATAACCCACTATCCCACGAGCAATCCCGCCAAAACGCCATGGACGACCTACTGGACCGTGTGTCTCAACTCATCATCCAGCAGGCCGCCGCCTTTCCCAAACGCGCCATGGAACCACCGGAGGAACAGAAGGCTGAGATGGCCACCATCAAAAGCGAGTCGCGCAGCCGTGTCAAAGACATCCTTGCCGCCGCTAAAAGTGGTGAGCCCACCGACTTTCCAGACGCCGACCATCTCCGCAGTCTCTTGCTCCAAATCGGCCAGACCCATACCGCCATGGAGTCGGAAGGTGGCGGCAATGACGCCGCCTATGACGCGGCTATGGCCTCAGCACTGGCCTTGGTATTAGATGATCCTGTGGTACGCGCCCAGCAGACCGCGTTGAAGGCCCTCGACCCCAAATCAAAAACTATCTTCTATTCCGCCCAATCGGCCCTAGCCCAAACTGGCCGGGCCATGGTCCGGGAGCAAATCACAGAGGCCTTGAACGACCCTACCCTCAAAGAGGCTATCAAGGCCGCGACTAAGGACATCCAAAATGGCTACGTGGCCAAGTCCCAAGCTATCGCGAACCTCACCGCGCAAGTCCGGGCCCAACTGAACGCACCGCCTACTGGCTATATCGATGAGGCAATCAATCAGAGCATTACCCGCCGCCTCGAAGGGCGCTTGAACTGGTTCGCAGATCAGGATCACGTGAAAGACCTCATGACCGACCGCAAGCTCCAGCGCCTCAGCACCGAGAAGGCGGTCGACCGCATCATCGCAACAGATCCCGACTGGCACCGGCGCTACCTCAAGGCGTCCATCACACCGCTAATCGTGCCGTCTCAAACGGAGTTCACCCGCCGGACTCTCCATATGGCGAAGGGTTCCAAGGCCAATCTAGCGGACTATGCGGAGCAAGTGCGTTCCGGTGAGGGCCCCATTATCTTTCCTATCACTGCCAACACCCGCACAGACACCGCGCAGCCACCCAAGGGACCTCTATTAAAAATGACACCGTTTCCATCGGATACCCATGGTCCTCTCTCCTTCAGCCTTCTCGAATCTTCGGAGCCCGAAGGCCTGCAAGCATCCCTCTGGAATCCGAAAGTCGACGCGGAGGCCACAATCAAGCGCCAGCAACAAGTCCGCGACTCCCTCACTCAGCACGTCCAATCAGAGAAGGACTGGCAGGCGCGGGCGCTCTACCGGCACCAACATGCCATGTTCGGGCTCAGCTCCATCTTCTCAGGCATGCAGTCCGCTCTCCATAAAGCAGAGGCTGAGAATCACCGTGCCGCCTTCCGCAGTGGTTCCCGCGAGGCGTGGATCGATGAGGCGCGAGCCCATGGCCTGTCCGAATCTAAGATCGCGGAAATCGAAATGGGATAAAAGTTTCTATAGCAAAGGGGGTATTTCACTATGACCATCGACTACGCCTTACTCCGCATCCTTAGCGCACTAGAGATCGTCGCCACTATCGAACCCGTTGCCGGGCAGAAATTCAGCCCAGAGGACTTCACCGCCTTGCTGTTCGGGGGTGAACAATGAAAAAATCCACCGCTAAAATGGTCTTTGCCGGTTCGGTCGGCGGCGGCATGGGACTCATCGGCGGTACGGTACTCGCTGACCTCTACCAAGCCGTCTTGGCACCCGCCCTCAAGACCAGCACGGCCTCATCACCCGGCATCACGCAGATGGGGACGTACTGGCACGCCTATATCACCGGCCACGGCTATCTGCCCTGGCATGCCCTACCACTACTGGCCGCTCATCCCGATACCTTGCTGGTCCCGGCGGCCTTGGCTCTCGTGTTTGGGGGTGTGCTCCTCTGGAAGGCCCATGGCCCCGACTATGATACCTGGGGCGGCCCGCCAACCGCAGGCAAGGGTCAACACGGCACCGCCCACTGGCGGCCCATCGATGATCTGGCTGATGGCCTGTATGCTTGGCAACCTGCCGATAAAAAAGGCGTTCAGCCCGCCGCCCAAGCAAAATACGATGGCTCCACATGGCCCCGTTCCGGTATCATCACGGGCCAAGCAGGACCGACTAGTGCCTATGTGGCAAACAGAGAGGATCATGTGCTCTTGATCGGCACCACTGGCGCGGGCAAAAGCCGCCGGGTCTTCTTGCCCACCATTGGGATACTCGGTTACCAGGGGGAGTCTTCGTTCGTTTTGAGCGACCCGAAAGGTGAGCTCTACGAGTACAGCGCCGGTTGGTTGCGCACGCAAGGTTATGATGTCGTGCGGTTCGACCTGCGCGACCCTAGAAAGGGCGGGCAGAATGCCCGGTGGAATCCTATCCTGCCGATTGCGGAGGCGCTAGCGCGGGGCGATGTAGGGTTCGCGTCAAGAACCGCGTGGCAGGTGGCGCACGGCATCGGGGCCAAAAGCACAAAGGTAGCAGATGAGTACTGGAGCTCGACTGCTGAGAGTGCCATGGCCGCCCTGATCTTAGGGGTGGCCGCGGGCAACCCCTTTTCCAATGAGGCGGAGGCCCAGCAGGCAGAGGCCAAGTGGCAAGCCGCCGCCATGAAACTTTGGGCCCAGCTGCCGGAGGAAGCACGACCGGGACCTGATGCCAAAGACCGTCAACACGTGCAACCGTGGCAATGGCCCGCCGCGCAACAAGCCAACCTCATTTCTGTCTATCGGAGTCTTGTTTATGGCGGTCAGGGCGGTAGTTTTCTCGATGCATGGATCAATCTCTTGCCGTCGGGCCACCCCGCCCGTGACGCTTGGGCCACGGTAGCCGCGTCAGGCGGATCCGAGAAAACACGGGCAGGCATCTTGTCGTCCGCCTTGGCTGACCTGAGGTTACTTTCAGAGCCAGATCTCCAATGGCTCCTGAGTGACCAAGGTATGTCTTTGGATCAGCCGGGCCGCCGCAAGACCGCAGTATTCCTCATTGTGCCGGACGACGACTCCACGCGCTATCCTCTGGCGACACTGTATCTCTCTCAGATGATCGCCGCTCTCACACGGCTTGCCGACTCCCAGCCGAATGGCCGCCTCAAGGTCCCGGTCATGTTTTTGTTGGATGAATTTGGGAATTTTCCCCCGATGCCCAACCTCAGCCAGTTTGTCACGGCGGCAAGATCCAGAGGCATGCGCTTGCTCATGGGGCTCCAAAGTTTCTCCCAGCTCGAACATGCATACGGCAGAGAAGTCGCCGCGACCGTGAGGGAAAATTTGGGTACATGGATTTATTTATTGACGTCCTCACCCGGCATGGCGGAGGAAATTTCCAAGAGGCTCGG
>JAKAAS010000425.1 GCA_021802225.1 Bacillota bacterium | reverse complement strand
TCCCGGAACACTGCGTCCCCAGATTCTTCCTTCCGCATTGGGAGAACAGGCGGTGACATATGGTGCCATATCTCTAGCCCGTTCTGCCGGATGGATGGAAACTTAAATTTCCGAGCGGAGGTTCGAATTTCGAAAAAAGATGTTATTGCAGCGAGGACCATATCTCCATGAAGCATAATCCTTTGACGTCATGGATAGCACTGACGGAGCCATGAATCAATTAGGAAACTCCTCACTATACGGTTCACGCATGAAATTTACCGTTTTGTGTTCTCTCCCTGAATCGCCCTCAAATTGTTTCCGATAACCCTGGTTTACGCGTCGCAAGATCGGAAAAATCCCCACTCAAGCCGACACCGCTGTTCAATCTGCCTTCGTCAAGGAACCACTGACTCCAATGTCGCCCCGACGCTCAAGACCTTGAGCGTCGGGTGTTCTTATGGATGCCGCACATCTTGTCATGGGAGCCACATCAGTCGCTGTCTCTGGGACTTCACTCGCGAGTGTCCCTCGTCGGCACCCTCCGGACATAAGGGAGTTTAATACTTTGGGCCCGTTTGCTGCCATTACCCAGGAAGTGATCACCGTCACCCATATGACCCCCATCAATGCGGAGTCGACTAGCACTCCCCTCAAAGAACTCGCGACGAATTTCATGGTTCTTCCCATCACCGTCGTCCTGGATCACGCCAAACGCTCGCGCAACACATTTTCATGGCCGAGGTGGCAGGGCTGCTTATCCCCTAGCCCTTTCTACCTCCCTATTCATCCGATCTCAATCTCACCCTTTCGTTGGGAAGTTCGTCTCATCCGAGTACGTTTCTTCTCATCATGATGATCGATTCGCGGACTTCATAACGGTCATCAAAACCCATCCCCCTGAAATAGCGAGCGAACACTAAAAAAACTCGCAAGTCTGTTCATTCTCCCATGTCAGCTGTCCAGTAAATCACTGTGAATCCGGTAATTGTCATCCGGGAGCAGGACACGACACTCACTTCCTAAGTCTTCTCGTGAAAATTTTCGCGGTATCGTAATTATTTATACTCTGGCATAAAATATTTCATGTGATTTCATGTTAATTTATTGTGACGCGGTTTTGAACACTGTATAATTGAACTCGGTTGACTTTACACTAACTTTCTACTTCCCTTATCTTGTTCCTGAAAGAAGTGACAAGGTGGCGAGCCATAGTTCGCGAAGCGCCCTTGAGAAATCTGGCCACGCAATAGACACATGGGTTGATGCTCGGCGCGATATGTTGATCAGTTTGGTACAAGAGCTCGTTCAATTGCCCTCCCGTAATCATCCCCCCGACGGAGACGAGTTGGCTGCTCAACGCGTGATAGGTCACTGGCTCCGCCAACTCGGGGTGGAGGTGGACCAATACGATATCATGGCCGTCGAAAATATCGACAAACATCCCGCGTGGCGTGCTCTAGGCCGACACTATCAAGACCGTCCTAATCTTATGGCGGTGCTTCGCGGTGTCGGAAAAGGTCGGTCATTGCTTTACACAGGCCATATTGACACGGTGGCTTTGGACTCCAGCCCCTGGCGGCATAAGCCTTTTGGTGGGGAATATGACGGGCGCGCAATATACGGATTAGGCGCATTCGACATGAAGGGCGGTCTGGCTGCGGGGTTGATGGCAATGCGTGGATTCATAGAGTTGGGTATCGTGTTGTTGGGGTCATTGTATTTCGAAAGTGTCGTTGACGAAGAGTTCGGCGGAGCCAACGCGAGCCTCGCGGGGCGCCTACGATATCCCGAGATTGACGGTGCCATATTAATGGAACCTACCAACCTCAAACTCGCGTCGCAACATCGTGGCACGAGTGTGTGGAATCTGCTCGTTACCGGACTTCCCGGAAGAACTTTTTCCGGCGAAACCACTTTTAACCCTGCGAAAAGTTTAGCCGCAATGTTGAGTTCATTAGACGATTTTTTCAATGCGCATCCGCGCCTAAACCAATATCCATGGGAAGTCGACCGACTGCAGGCCGGACCCGCAGACCAGCCCATGGGCACGAGGGTTCCTGCCCAGGCTGAAGCCGTGTTTTGGGTTGAAACGGGTGCTGACGACAATCCGGACGTCGGAGAAGAAATTAACGCATGGCTGTCTCGACAATTTCCGGATGTTGAGTATAAATTGACGCCCATGATACCACCGCTCTTAGGTAGCGGCATTTCTCCGGATCATCCTTTAGCTCAAGACGTAGCCCACTCAGCCAGGGACTTGGGTGTGAACGGAGATATGGTGACGGCGCCATTTGCCTGTGACGGAGCCATGTTCAATCGTTTCAGCAAGACTCCTCTGGTGTTACTCGGACCAGAAGGAGGCAACGCGCACGGGGCAGATGAATATGTAATTGTGGACAGCTTGATGACATTGACAAAGATATTGATGCGCACGGCTTGTTCTTGGTGTGGTATGGCTGATTGACTGGGCTTTTTTGCCGTAATCGAGCAAGGAGAATATGGGAATAATGATACACGTGAAAGAATAACTCATATTAGAGGGATTGCCCCTATTAGTCGAACGCGGATGTTTAAAATCTGATCGTCTACTCTCTCGGTCTCCTTCCTTTTGTCCTGCCCCGAAAATCTCCCCGCCAGAAACGCCATTCAAAAGAGACGGCGGTTGGATGTCTGCTGCGGCAGGCCGCATCGACTAGTCTATGGCCGGGAAATTCGATGGAGCGGAAGGATCGCGAGGTTCCACCGTCACCTGAACGCCAAACTTCTCAACGCGGTGCCGTCCGAGACAGAACCTTGACGCGGTCTCGTTCGTCATGCTAACTCGGCCCCACGTCCTGATAGGATGGGCCGGCCGGACAACAATCCCCCCGGCGGGCCAATGCCACGATAACCATTTCGATTGGCAGGTGGCACACTCAGCGGCAATACGGCGCACCCAGGAAGGTGTGCGTGGTGTGGTCGACCCAGGCCACCAAAATCAAGGCTTGGCGCCGGGGACCGGTTTCCCACCGGAGACCAAACGAGCCCAGCAAGCCACAGGGTCCACATCGAAAAAACGGACCAAATCCGTATCCGGTTCTGCCACGATCACGTCGGTGGGCCGCCAACTCATCCGGAGACCAT
>JAKAAS010000424.1 GCA_021802225.1 Bacillota bacterium | reverse complement strand
CAATTTTACTCGCAAAATGGGGACAGGGTCAGGCAAGTCCGTTCCGCATGGCAGACACCCGACCGGTGCGCATGATCCAACGTTTGGAAACCAGAGAAGACCCATTGGCGGTGTCATTGGAGAATAAAGTGGCATTGCTACTCCATTATGCTGAGGTGGCTCGAAGCATCCATCCATTAATCAAATCTACTACTGGGAGATATTTCGACAGATATCGCCATCTGTGGTTCGTCAACAACCGGGGGACAGCCATTGAACAAGAAAAACTTGATTTAGGGGGCAATATTTTGGTAATCGCGCGCGACCGGACCGGAATCGCTCAACGCGGGGTATCTTTTGGTTCCTCTAATGATTTTGGGGTGGTCCGCGGTTTGGATGACGCCGTCTGTGAGGCCGCGGTCACCGCGGTAGCATTGCTGGATGCTCCAGAAATTGTGGGAGGCGAATACACAGTAGTGGTGGATCCTCATCTTGCGGGTGTCTTTGCTCATGAGGCGTTTGGGCATCTGAGTGAAGCCGACGGCCAAGTCGGCGACCCTGGACTCCTTGCTGAGATGCAAATTGGAAGACATTTTGGGCCAGCTAATCTTCATATCTACGACACGGGGCGAGACTTGGGCAGCCGAGGATACCTACCAGTGGACGATGAAGGAATTCCGGCTACCGATATCGATCTGATCAAAGATGGGATCCTGGTAGGACGTTTGCATTCTCGTGAAACAGCAGCTCAATTGGGCGAACTTCCCACAGGAAATGCGCGTGCCCTACATTACCGTTTTCCACCAATTGTACGTATGCGCAACACCGTAATTGCTCCCGGAAACACATCTTTTGAGGACTTATTCCAGGGGATTGAAAAGGGGATTTACGCTAAAGGAAGTCACGGTGGACAAACCAATGGGGAACTTTTTACCTTTTTGGCGGCAGAAGCGTACCTGATCGAAAACGGGCAAATTACTCGACCCTTGCGAAACGCAGTATTAACCGGAAACGTGTTTAGTACACTAGCTCAGATTACTGCAGTGGGCAACGATTTTACACGTTATGAAGGAGGAGGCGGATGCGGAAAGGCTGGACAAATGCCATTACCAGTAAGCCATCACGCACCATCTCTGCGAATTGAACGGTGTTTAGTGGGAGGGCGTAACCGATGATGGGATTTGCTAAAGAGCCACGACCGCTTGACCAGGTAACCTGGAGGAACGGGGAAATCGGTGATGCAACGGACATTCATCGTCAAGTGTGGTCTGTCGAAATCAAGGGTGGTCAAAACCCTATGGTGCGCCACGGGTCTGAGAAAGTACGAGCCGTACGAGTCGTTAAAGAGGGGCGATTAGGCTACGCCACTTCTCGGACCCAGCCATGGATTCAGCTTAAGCAAGAGGCTATGATTGCGGCGTCTCACGGCCCGGAGACGAAAATGGATGAACCAGTCATTAGTTCTAGAAAGGTGCCCGTAGCCGAATCGCAGTGGTGTTCTGCAATGTTTCAACAAATCTACGATGCCGCGTCTGCTCTTTATGACGACTTAGAAAATCTGGACCACGAATTCCGCCCGTCGGTTATGGTAGCCTACCATGAAACGGCTACAAACTTGTCCAACTCAACTGGAGGACATGCGGCATGGACACATGGTTATTGGGATGTATCTGCAGGAGGACGAAAAGTAAGCGGTACCGATTTTCATGGAATTGCCGAGACGCGATTGGGGGCTGATGCTATTCCCGATGTCAATCAGGTAGGCCAGGATCTTGCGAAACGCTTTCTTTGGGGCCAAAATCTCCAATCTGTGGACAGCGGCAAGTATCCGATCGTGTTTTTACCACCTGTGACGATGGGCTTGTTAGCATCTGTTCTGGCCCGATTATCAGGTCCAGCGCTAATAGCAGGAAATTCCCCATGGGAGGACCAACGCGAGCAACCTGTTCTCTCTTCTTTGTTAAGCATTTTAAGTGATGCGGTCATTCCTGACGGGCCGCGGACGGGACCGTTTGACGACGAGGGTACAGCTACAGGTACATGGCCGTTAATTGAGCAAGGCGTCTTAAAGAATTTTGTTTTGGACCGAGATGCTGCTAGACGCCTAGGCTTCGAGCCTCTCGGAATGGGATACCGTGCAGCGCCTAATGCCTTGCCTATGTCGTTGCCAGCCAATTTGGTGATTAGCCCTGGTATGGCACCTCTTGCCGAGATGCTTACTCGTTTTCCTCGTTTGTTGATATTAAACGGGTGGATTGGTGGACGTCCGACCAACCCATTGCGTGGAGACATTTCTGGTAATGCGAGTGACTTGTATTACGTCGACCACGGGTTCGTCACGGGGCGTGTGAAAAATGCGGTTGTTAGCGTAAACGTATTCGACGCATTGTCTCATCAGCTATTGGAAGTAGGCCAAGAGGTCACTTGGGCAACCCAAGGAATGATGCAGGCGGCACCTGGTAAATTCCCGCCATTGTTGATTGATCAGGTGGACGTTGCCGTGAGGCATTAGTAAAAAATGCTGCGCCATAGACCCGGAAAAACATCTTAAGGTTTCCACCCAGAACACACCCTAGATTAGGAGGTATCAATCATGGAAAGAATTCGCCGCCGTACCCCTGCGATTGTATTGGGAACGGCGCTCGGCATTGCCCCTATTATATTAGCGGGATGTGGGACACCCAATGCAGCACAACCCACGACTAAATCCAACGTATCCCAACCGGTTCACGGCGGCACTATTATCCAAGCACTAGGACCGTTAGTGGCGATTAACTGGTATCAGCCCTTGCGACCGGTGGCGTATAACAGTTTGTACGACGCTTGGGCGGCAAGTTTGATGTATAAAGGGCTATTCCACATTGCGCCCAACGGCACCATCGACTTTTCGCGGAGTATCGCAAGTGCGATTTCGTGGAACAAGGCAGGCACAGTCTATACCGTGAAAATGAATCCTAAGTGGTATTGGTCTGATGGTGCCCCAGTCACCGCACAAGATGTTCAATTTACCTGGAAACTGATTCAAGCCGCTAGTTCCTCTAACGCACCGGCACCATGGCCTTATGCAGGCGCAGGATCAGGAGGAGTGCCACAACTCATTAAGAGTTTTCAGGTCATCAATGCCCATGAGTTCCA
>JAKAAS010000423.1 GCA_021802225.1 Bacillota bacterium | reverse complement strand
TAATCGTCTCCGAGCGTCTGAATCATGTTATTTCGCATGTGCAGCAGCCATCCGCCAATGGTTGGAATCACCATGGTCGCTCCAGGTAAGATCGCGTGATCTAAGACATTCAGGATAAACTGGGCACTCCAGGACGGAGTCATGGTCGTCGAGTAGGCATGTCCAAGCGGAAACCAGCTTAGTGTAAATCCGAAGAAGTATAACAAAATAATCCCCAGCCATTGATGCGGAATCGCTCCCGTGAAAGTGGTCGTAACAGGTAGCGTGCTGTCGAGCGCACCGCCGCGCTTCCACGCTGCGTGAATGCCAATAAACGTCCCTACCACTGCGGAAAACAGCGTTGCTGTTCCCGCCAGACCGAGCGTCCACGGCAAGCTGTTCAAGATGACCGTTGTCACCGGGACTGGATAGTACGTAAGCGACAGTCCAAAGTTCCCATGCACGAGATTGTTCAGGTATGCCAGGTATTGAACCCACAGAGGCTGGCGCGTCACTCCGAACTGTAGCTCTAATGCGTGCAGCGCCTGAGTGCTGATAAGGTCATGAAACCGCGCTATCATCAATAGAGCCGGATTGCCGGGCATGAGACGCGGGAGGATAAAGTTGATCGTGACCACCGCCCACAGCGTGAGCAGCAGAAAACGCAAGCGGTTCAAGACATAGCGCATGGTCACATCATCTCCTGGTATCAGTGTCGCACAGGCCAAAAACGGAGAGGCCAACCAATTGACCTCTCCGTCAGCGCGAACTTCATTACGACCGCGGCCGCAGATGCATCAGGACTATTTCCATCGGAAAACTCCACGGGCCGCCCACGGCATAGGGATTTTTCGCACTCGGCCAACCTGTGTAGTAGCGGTCACTGTACTCATTCCAACTCGTCTGTTCAAATAACCCAATGGCCGGCAATTGCTTGACCATCACTTTTTCAATTTGGTAGATGGCTCGTTTTTGCACCGCGGGGCTGCTGGTCTGTGCATACGTTTTGAGAGCCGCGTTCGTCACTGGGTTGTTCCAGCCCTCAGCATTGAACATTTGATTGGGCGTCAACAAGTTGTAATACAAGTAAAACGGTGACGGTCCCGCAGACGTGAACGAAAACGCGAGTTGAAAGTTGCGGCTTATGTTCATGTTGTTTTGATACACAGCCCACGACTCTTCATTGACGGTTACCTGAATCCCAATCTGTTTAAGTTCCTGCTCAATAATCGCCGCCTCAGCATCCCAGACGGTGAATGAGTTCACCACCTGAAGGGTAAAGGACAGCGGTTTTCCGGACGGAGACGTGAAGATCCCTGACGAATTTTTCTTATACCCCGCCTTAGTAAGAATCTGTTCGGCCTTTTGGGGATTGTAAGAAAACGAGAGATCCTGCTTCGACAAACCCGGCGCCAGCCACTCCTTGAAATTGGGAAGTGTAAGTCCCGTCGGACTGGCTATCGGAGAGTACTTATACTCGGTGGCATAGAGTTTGGCCCGATTGATACCTAGACTGAGCGCTTCCCGAACGGGCAGCGAAGCCAGCAACGGGTTGCGCAGGTTCGGCAACAACATGACGATGGAAGCTGGCGCAAACCAGTAGTGGTTGTACTGCGGATCACGATTCACGTACACATTTTGGATGTTGGGTACGTTAATCCCCGCCCAGTCAATCTTACCGCTCACCAATCCCAGGTCGGCGCTGGTGCCTCCAAGATAGTTGGGAAACTTGAGTTCGGGTACCTTTGGTATACCACCCCAGTAATGCGGGTTGGCCGCAAAGGTATACACTTCCGAATTGAATGAAGCGAGTTCATAAGGTCCCGTCCCCACTGGATTCGGATTCAAAAATTTACTAGGATCAGAGATCTTGCTCCATATGTGCTCGGGCACGATGGGAGTTTGCCCGAGGATGTACCAACTGTACGGTACATCCCTTGTTTTGAAAGTGAACCGCACTTTGTGAGGTCCCTCTGCCGTCACAGACGACAGAGCTGTCCACACGCCCTCGAGGTCGAGAGAAGGGTTTTTCTTCAAATAATTAAAAGTAAAAGCCACATCCTGCGCGGTAAACAGTTTGCCATCAGTCCACCGGACGTTTCGCCGCAAGTTCACCGTCAGCACCTTATTCCCATCCGACCACGCGTAATGCAATCCAAGAAGTGGATATACCTGCGGTCCGACTGTGTTGAAGTAAAATAGAGGCTCGTAGATCAGACTCAGCGACCCCAGCATGGTCGATTGAGAAAATGGATTGAAATTCCTCATAAGAGGCCCTGGATAGCCATAAACGGTGAGTGGGGGTGTCTGGACGGCCGCCATCGCGGTCATGCTCCCTCCGGTCATCATCAACGCAGTTGCAGTCGCCGCCGCGGCGAGTCCCAGTTTGCGTTTCATCGACATGAATTTCTCTCCTTTTAATGATAAAATTGTATGTTGAAACCTCTCCACGAAAATGACCCATGGACGCCTTGCAAAGGCCCTGCCTATTTGAATCAGTATTTCTGATGATTTTGTGATCCATGAGGATCCCTTCAGCGTGGTGAAGCCCCCCCCTTCATCACAATTATTTAGATCTTTTTATAAATTCTTATTTACGACAGTCGATAGATTTTTCCTGCTAAAATCGAATTTCTTTGAAAAATAATTGCGGAGAGTTTTGAGCGTGCCCGAAAAGCCTTCCGGACATAAGAACGTGTTCAAAAAGGGGGCAGGTAAGACCCACGCAGTGCAATGGGACATGAGATAAACCGAGAGTGTGTAGTGGATGTTATCCGATGTCCCATTGGAAGCAGCCAGAAATGCGGACCGAGCGTACGTTTTCGGGTACGTGAGGGAGCATTTCGGCGATGACACGGCAATGCGCCGGGGAGTTCTACCCCCTTTTTGAACAACCTCTATAAGATACTGCCGGATAGGATTCAGTCGTTGTCGGCGCCTGTCGCCTGATGGCCAACCGATAGTTCGGAATCTCCCGCCCGCCACTCGTCCTCACCCACCCCACAGACCATTTGGCCCAGGCCCACAGCCGCCGCGCCCACCAAACCAATCTCTGAGCCAAATGACGATTGCGCCACTCTCACCGAAGAAGGCCAGAACTTTGTGCGCTGTCTCACTTGCTCCATCACGTCGTATCCTAT
>JAKAAS010000422.1 GCA_021802225.1 Bacillota bacterium | reverse complement strand
GGTGTCCCTCATCCTTTCTGTTTTCTACTGGTCCCGACGAATGTGACGCCTCTGCAATTGGTGTACCAAGGATTCGGCGCAGATCACGTCGAACAACGCTGTCCCCACACTTTTCATGACCGTACGGCCCCGGTGCGTCCCGTCGCCGGCCGCCTCCGACAATGGCCGCACCTGCTGCCAATCGATGACTCCCTCTGCGGCCGGAATGAGATAATCTCCCGCCTCGACGCGGCACGCGGACACCGAATCGGCGTACAAGCGTGCTCCGCGCACCACATCGGAGGCCAATTCCCGCGTAGTCGGGCGGTACGCACCCATGGCATTAATCAGCACAGTAGGGGCCAATTGGCGTTCCATAATCAACGGCTGGGCAGAGCCAGTGACCGTGGTAATCACATCAGCGTCCCGCACCGCTTCCCCGATACTGGCCATAACGCGCACCTCAATGTGCTGGCAGGCCGGGAGAGCCCGCAACCGTTCCGCCAACAATTCCCCGGCCTGCCGATTCCTCGCCCACAGGCGGATTTCCTTGACGCCGCTTATGGTGGCCAGGGCCTTGGCATGGTGGTACGCTTCCAAACCCGATCCGATTATGGTTTGTATGGCCACTGAAGAGGCCAGCCACTGGGTCGCGACTCCTGCAATAGCGGCCGTGCGCGTGCCGGTAAATGCAGCGCCATCGACACCAGCCAAGACGTCGCCGGTGGCGTCGTAAATCATCACGGAGCCATTGAGCGTGGGTTTTGGAGGGTCGAGAGTTTTATTGCGGCTGCGCTCGTACAGCACTTTCACGACCGATAGTCCGGGGTCAGCCTCCCCGGCCGCCATCACAATCACTGTCCCCGCACTATCCGGCTGGACCACCCGCACTGGGGGAGTCGCCAGAGTCCTGTGGATATTCTCAGCCAAGTATTTTCTAAGGACGTCATCGGGCAAAATATCTTCCAATTCATGCGCGGTGATCCAGCGGGGGTGCAGCATTACACCGCCCAGCTTTCCATGGTGACGGACCGGGCAGGGAACCACGCAGCCAGCGAGATCGAAGGTTTCCGGCACCACGGCCGCGCCGGCCCATCCCCGGGGAAAGGCGCCTCTGCTGTGAGCGGCGGACACAACCGCCGGCAGGTGCCCGAGCAATAACCCCCATGGTCTCCGAGGCGGCTCATTGCATCAGATGGAGCCCATGCGGCCAGCCCGCCTCCAATACCAGTCCTATGCATCATCACGACTCCTTTCCCAGCTACCGCACAACAGTCGTGGGTCTCGGGACCAACGCCCTTCCGCCATCTCGCGTCCGCCCTGCCCGCTGCAAGCGGTATGTCCTCCGGGTGCCGAAAACGGCTCAGCAACTCCTGCAAAAGTCAATCGATCAGCCTGCCTGCCTTCAATTCCTCAATCAGCGCGTGCTGCCGGGCATGCTCTTGCAGAAATTCCGCAATGAACCGGTGCCATTCACCCTCCCGCTTCAGCCGGCGGTAGTGGGCCCGGAGTTTGGCCAACAACTTGACGGCCACTTTGTAGGCTGTGCGGTTTTTCTGCAGGATGTGGCGTACGACGGCTTGATGATAGAGGGGCAGCAGTGTATGTCGCGACCCGTCTTCCACCACGCGCATCTCATCACGCGGGATATCTGGCGGCAGTCTCCCCTCCAATAAATAACGTTCGGCCCAGTCGCGAAAACGGCCTGCTTGCAACAGGTAGTGGTGGTAGGCGTTTTCACTGTAGGGCAGGTGGCTTGCCAGGTAATTCTCATAGTCCGCAGCGGCCTCCGGATATTTTTCCACCAGAGAAGCCCAATGCTTGCAGGCCAACACCATGTCGGGGTCGTAGAGCGTTGACGAAGCGCTCAAATGCTTCATCCAAATATACATCCGCTGCGGGGAGTCCCCTTCCAGTCTGGAAAGTATGGGTTCGGCCACCATAAAGCGTTGGGAGGCGTGAACCTCAGCCAGCAATGCCCATGCCTGGTGATCTTCGCCTGCCAGCATGTAGAGAAAGGCGAGAACGTCGGCCACTGGACTACGCGGTTGCGCAGGCAACTGCTGCAGACGGCCTTTCAGCCACCGCACCTCGCGCTGGAGCAGGTCAGTGGGAATCAGAATTTCAGTCCATAGTTTCCGGTAAGTGGCGGCTCCTAGGTGCGCCATCTGGGGAGGCAGCCCGACCATCACGCGGGCTCCCTCGGCTAAAATGAGGCCGTAGGTGGTTCTCAATGTGTCGCGCTCGCTGGGCAGGACCGACATGAGAGCCCTGTCAATTCTCCGCAACCCGATATCCATCAGTCCATCGGTGGCACTGATGCCGTAAGCTTCAGTCCACCGCGGATTGACCCGTTTTTGGGGTGTCCTGTTCATCAAAGCTTGGAGGAAAAAGAACTCAGCCATGACCGCATAAGCTGTCCGGCTGGAGCCCCTCCAAGCATCGGAGATCCCCATCACCTGACTTTGGAACCTTGTGAATTCATTACGGTCCGCCATCAACTGTTGGATACCCCCCACCCGCTGGGCAGCATCGGCAAAATAGCGGGACCAACCTTGGGGCTGATCGGGCTTTGGCGAAATGATGTCGGGAGGTTCCGCCTGAAAGAAGTGGCCCTGTGGCTGGGGAGACACGGCAGCAGCCGAGGGTTTGAGGGCCTTCAGCACGGCCGGAGAGGGGTTCAGACTCTCGTCCACCGTATAAAGCACCGTAGCCATATGGCTGCAAGGTTCTGTGGAAAGGCAGGAGCAGGAGCAATTTTCGGGAAACCGCTCCGTATCCAGGCTGACCCTAAATTTCTGAGCGCCCCCCACCACAGCAGTAATCACCTGACCCGTGACGTGAATCTGCTGGATACGCCCGCGCCGCGCGTTGCGCAACCCCTCTACAATGTCATTGGGCATGAGCTTATGCATCATTTTGTCGTGCAGAGCCGTCAGATTTATGGACGCCGCCACGATATATCCCCGTCTTTCCCCGTAAGTTCTACGTCAAACCTGTGGCCATTGTATCATGCGCCATCCGAGAAGTTCACACCCAAATCGCGTTAAGCTTTTCGGCCATCACCCGGTATTCTTGAAAGCGGGTATGGTACAAGGTCTGGTCTGGGCCAGGGTCCCGCGTGACCCGCACATTCAGGG
>JAKAAS010000421.1 GCA_021802225.1 Bacillota bacterium | reverse complement strand
CAAGCCCCCGCGGGATGAAGATCTTGCTATTGCCAAGATGATTGCCCACCTCCGGCACCCCGCGGTGCTGGTGGGAAACAAGAGCGACCTGGTGGACCGCACCGAGGGGCGGCTGGATCCTTACCGGGCGCAGGCGGAATATCTGGAGGAATTCGTGGTGTCCGCCGAGACGGAGCAGGGATTGGAGCCCATGGTGCAGAAACTGCTGTCACTGCTCCCGGAAGGGGCTCCCTATTTTCCCGAGGACACGGTCACCGACCAGACCGAGGATTTCTACATTACGGAAGTGATCCGCGAGAAGATTCTGGAGCAGACCCGCGACGAAGTGCCGCATTCTGTGGCCATCACCATTGAGGAGCGGGTTCAGCGGTCCGAGACCTTGATGTATGTCCGCGCTGCAATTTATGTGGAGCGGGACACTCAGAAAGCCATTGTCATCGGCAATCAGGGACAGATGCTGAAACGCATCGGCCTGTTGGCCCGGAAGGACCTCGAGGAGTATTACGGGAAGAAAGTCTACCTGGATTTATGGGTGAAGGTGCGGGGCCATTGGCGGGACCAGGACGCTTGGCTGAAACGGCTGGGGTACGCGCAGCCGGAGGCATAGATGGCGCAATATGAGGACCATATGCTCATTTTGAAGTCCCGCCCTTACCGGGAATCCGATGCCCTGATCACGGCTTTCGGAATGAAATCGGGAAAAATCGGCGCAGTGGCCAAAGGGACCAGACGGGCGAAGAACCGCCTGACGGGGCTCTACCCGCTGTCGTATGCGGTGTGTGAAATTTACCACGGCCGCTCAACCCTGGATACCATTACCAGCGCGGACCTCGTGGAAGGATTTTCCGGGCTGCGCGAAGATCTGAGCCGTCTCAGCTGGGGCATGGTGCTGGCTGACCTTGTCGACGAAATGTGGGCGGAGAGAGATCCGGCCCCTCAGATTTTTCCTTGGGTCATTGCGGCTTGGCAGGGGCTGGCCGCTGGCGAGAGCCCCCTCACGGTGACTCTGACAGCGAGCTGGCAGCTTTTGCGTCTGGCGGGATATTATCCTGAGTGGCAAGTATGCCGCGTATGCGGCCAGCCTCCATCCAAAGGAACAGTCTGGCTGGATGTGGACCATGACAGTCTGCTGTGCGCGGCACACGCCGGCGGTGAGGAAGCTCGGCTCAGCGTGGCGCTGGGAACGTGGCGGACCTGGCAGCAGTGGATGGCGCTGGACGTGAACCGGATCGGGCAATATGAGGCCAAGGGAATTATCGGGTCGCAGATGTTTCAAGTATTTCGCCAGTATGTGCAGGGGCATATTGGCCGGTTGCCGCGGTCTCTGCAATTTTTGCAGGAAGTTGAGAATATGGGAATGGAAGGAGCGGGCACGCCACTGTGACACTGCAGGACATTGTGATGGCGCTTAAAAATTACTGGAAAGACCAGGGGTGCCTGATTGCGGAACCGTACGATATCGAAATGGGGGCGGGGACCATGAGCCCTTCCACCTTTTTCCGCGCTCTGGGCCCTGAGCCCTGGCGTGTTGCCTACGTTCAGCCGTCCCGGCGCCCGGTGGACGGGCGTTATGGGGAGAATCCCAACCGGGTCTACCAGCATCATCAATTTCAGGTCTTGCTGAAGCCTGCCCCGGATGACGTGGTGGAGCTCTACCTCAAGAGTTTGGAAGTGATTGGGCTTGACCGCCGCGAACATGATATCCGGCTGGTCGAGGACAACTGGGAAGCTCCCAGCTTGGGAGCTTGGGGCATAGGCTGGGAAGTGTGGCTGGACGGCATGGAAATCAGCCAGTTTACATATTTTCAGCAGATGGGAGGGCAGGAGTGCCGTCCCGTCTCAGCGGAGCTGACGTATGGCCTGGAGCGGCTCGTGAGCTATCTGGTCGGGGTGGACGAGATCTGGTCGATTGAGTGGGCGCCGGGAGTCACCTACGACCAGTTGTTCCGCCGGGCTGAATGGGAGCAGGCTTCCTATAGCTTTGAACATGCCTCCGCCGATGTCCTCTTCCAGTTTTTCCGCCTGTATGAGGGCGAAGCGGACCGCTTGCTGACATTGGGACTGATCCGGCCTGGCTATGAATATGTGCTCAAGGCGTCCCATGTTTTCAATACCCTTGATGCCTTGGGCGCTATCTCTGTCACCGAGCGCCAGGCATATCTCGGACGCCTGCGCACCCTCTCGCGGCTGGCAGCGGCGCGCTACATCGCCCTGGGCAAGCCCGTGCAAGAGGAGGTGCTGTCATGAACGCCAATGAGATCTTGGGATCGTGGCGGCCATTTTTGGTGGAGGTGGGAGTGGAGGAAATCCCGAGCCACTATGTCCCAGATATTGTGACGGCCTTTGGTTCGCTAATCGCCGAAGAGCTGGGGGCACTGCGGGTCGAACTGGAAGGGATTCAGAGCTTGGCGACGCCGCGCAGACTGGTGGTGATGGGCCAGGTCGCGTCGCAACAGACGGCGCTGGCCGAGACAGTGCGCGGGCCGCTTCTGGCCAATGCCTATAAAGACGGCGCCGCGACGCCGGCGCTGCTGGGTTTTTGCCGCCGCTTGAATATTTCTCCTGGAGAGATTGAGACAATGGGGGAAGGCGACAAGACTTACGTTTGCGCGCGCCTGGACAAGCCGGTGGAGCCCGTGGATGGGCTGTTGCCTCAAGCCATTGAGCGCGCCTTTTCCAGGATCCCGCTCGGGCGGAGCATGCGCTGGGGCACCCAGGACTACCGTTTTATCCGCCCCGTCAGGTGGTGCAGCCTGTGGCTCGGCGACCGCCTGCTGCCCATGACGGTGGCAGGGGTCCAGTCATCGGCCCTGACCTATGGCAACCGCACGGACCATCCCGGCCCCCTCGAGGTTCAGGGGATCGCAAGCTATGAGCAGGCTCTGGCCAAGGGTCTGGTGGTGCTCGACCCTGCCCGCCGCGAAGCGGCTATCGCCAGCGAGTCAGCGGACCTAGCGGCCAGCGCGGGGGGCGAGGTGGCCCATGATGAGGCTCTCATGGAGGAAGTGGTGTATCTGGTAGAGTGGCCCACGCCCTTCCTCGGCAGATTTGATGAAGCTTTTTTGGAGGTGCCCTCTCCGGTACTGACCACGTCGATGAAAGTGCACCAGCGCTATTTTCC
>JAKAAS010000420.1 GCA_021802225.1 Bacillota bacterium | reverse complement strand
ATGGGATTTATCTTGGAAGGGCGCCGGCGGGGCATGGACACCCAGGCAATTAAACGCATGGTCGGGCGCTATACGCTGATTAGCGGCGGCGTTTTTCTGTTGCCCAACTTGCCATTTGTGTTTGCTAATCCCGGATCTTGGCTCCGCGGAATCCTCGCCCCTCTCATCAGCAAGACGGTGCCAGATGGGCAGGGGCTGATTACGGTCAGCCTGTTTGAGCCGTGGGGGAGCGGGTCCCTGGAAGCCTATACGATATTAAGCCTAGTTGTCCTGGTGACGTTACTGGTACTCTACCCGCTGACTTACCCACGCCTCAAGGCCGCAACCTTCTTGTTGCCTTCGGTGGCTCTCTTCTTTGCCACCCGCTCTTTTGCCAGCTACCTGCTCATGCTGATTCCTGCGGCCGTGGTGGCGGTCGCCACCACGCGTCTTGCCGGGAAGGTTGAACCATTAAAGCGGTCTGGTCGGTACGCGGTATGGATTGGCGGAATGGTTAGCAGCGTAGCAGTATTGGTGTCCTTGTTGTTGCCCGGATCTGTGCGTTTGCAATTAATCGGGATTCACACCAGCGGCCAGTTTGCTACGGTGGATCGTGTTACCGTCAGGGCTACGAATACTGGGGGTGCCGTGGTCCATCCGACTTTTACCGCCGACGTCGGGGGGGACTTGACAGCATTTTGGCATCCTCTAAGCGGCCCAGCCTCGTTGTCCCCGCATCAGACAGCGACGTACGTTTTGGCGGCGCCTAACGTAGGAGCGATGCCTACGATTTCTAGCGGGTTTCAGATGATGCTGTTTACACCAAATAGTGAAACGATGAGCAGGACTCCGATCGTAATTCCCACGGCATGGCACTTGGCCATTACACCTGACGCCGTCAATCGTTTTGTGGTAAAGGGTACCCCCGTGCATTTTACCCTGGAGATTTTAAATCGTTGGGACCAACCGGTGCATGTGAGCGGTATTCCCATTTATATGGGGCAAGTGGTTTATGCTCAACATGGTGCCCAAATGGCGCAAAGCGCCATTAATCACGGATATGTGGGGGAAACGCCCGTGAGTGCGTTCACTAATGGCGACGGGATTGCCCAGTTTACCATGCGCGATTTGAATCCCCAGGGAAATCCGGTCTATTATGAAGCCAACTTAGTCAGTAGCCAGGATTCGTATCCCTATGGATATTCACCGATCGTCGCGGTGCGCTACGTGCCTTGACAGACAAGTTGGTACTTTGACAACGGAGGGGTAACGGCTGGGGTCGCGGAAGATACACGCTTTTGTGCCTGCGCGTGACCCCACAAGTTGTTTGGAATTATGCAAGGACGACATTAACCATGGGGAAAGGATATGAGAGACTTACCCCGGATGAATGACCATAGTCAGGCCATACAGCGGATTTCGACCCGTAACGGGATTGTTTGGATCACTGGATCGCATTTCCACTCGATGCCTACCTTGCGGAACAGATTTAACGTAGGATATTTAGGAAAAAATTACAAATCAAGCGGGTGACTGGCGGCATGATTTGCGGACGTTGCGGGAAGGAAATTAACGGATTTGGCATCCACGTGCGCTCGGTGGTGATGATCCAGGATGGAACGGAGTGGATGAATGTGACCATGACATGGGAGCCCGATGACGCCCAATGGCGATTTGACGCAGACTTGTGTCGCCCATGCTATCAGGAATATCTGCAGCCCCAAGGGCCGGCCCCTACATCCCGGGCGGCACTATAAGGATTTATTCGGCCCAAGTCCTCTTTCCAATTATCGTGCAGGGTCCGGGCTGATCCATACGTGATGGCGGATGAGGACATGCCGGGCATCTGCGAGAAGGAATCCGGCAGAACTGACGCGTTAAGCATGATGTCTTACTTGGAACCGGAGCAGACCCATAGGTTGGGATAGTTTAGCAATGCGGAACTCCAATATATTTCTAGGAACCTTGTCAAATATCGTCTGTCTTTTGGAACAAGTTGTGTATACTGGTATTGTGGTTGGTATCATTCATTCGTATGGGATACGAGAAAGTTTGGAAGATCCCATCTAGAGACATGTGGCAAATGCCCCACCTCAACCATGGACGAGCGTATCTTGATGGCTTTAAAGATTTCGTATTCTGTCACAGATCCGTCGGCAGTGGGTGAACCGGGTGTTCCAGTAAGCAGAGGTAGTTGCTTAAGAAAGGTGGTGGCAGCAGGTGGGGTATTTTTATGGCCGTTCCCGAGCTTTTGTGCTGCTGCAAGCGCGCTTGGCCCCCGTTCTAAAGGAGCGTTTGGAAACGCGGGCCTATCATCTGGGCTTGAGCCAGGCGGCCATTGTGAATGCGGCATTAGAATACTATTTCGATCATATGCAGTTTCCCTTGACGGATCCGCAACAAGGACCAGGACCCGATATGCCACTCGTTTCTAACTCATTGAATAAGAAGGCGAAATAGACTTCAGTTTTCAACGGAAATTGCTAATTATTTTAGGAGGGTTTCTCATTTGATTACGAAGAAATTGGGAAAAGGTCTATCGGGCTTGGCAATGAGTTCTTCAATGCTCTTGCTGTCTATGACGCCAGCGGCAGCTGTATTTGCTCAGAGTCCGCCGACCGCTACACTGTCAGCTTCAACCATCATTGCTCACCCGGGCAGTTCGGTGACGTTTACGGCAGCGACCACCAATGTCACTGACCCCGAATATCAGTTCTGGGTCGAAAACCCCAGCGGCAAGTGGGTCGATGCACAAAACTATTCCTCTACCAATACTTTCGCCTTGTCTGATGTCCAGTCCGGAAATTATTTGGTGGCCGTTGAGGTGCTGACCCAATACCAGGTGCAGCACGGGTTGTGGCAGGATGCCCTCACACCGTTAGCCGATGGAGTCTTTGTCAACAGCACAGTAACCCTCAGCGCTCCCAGTGCTACCGTGGTTAAGGGGCAAAAAGTCACGGTGACCGCGACCTCTACCCATATTTACAACCCCTTGTACCAGTTCTGGTATGAGACGCCTTCCGGCGTCTGGGAGCAGAGTGGCAATTATTCTTCATCAGGCACTTTTAGTTTTACCGCTGCTGAGACCGGAACATACCATCTTATCGCCTATGCGAAATCGCCACTCGCGGTCACCGTGACTT
>JAKAAS010000419.1 GCA_021802225.1 Bacillota bacterium | reverse complement strand
TTGGTCCACTCAGCATCGAGAGCGGGACTGCGATTCCAGCGTTTGGCCACGAAGGCCCGACATCGCTCGCGGACCCAAGCATCCAGTTGGTAGTAATTGCCGTTGTGGCTTATGGTGAAATACTGCCCCCACCCCCGGATTACCGGTGCGAGGTCGTCAATCACCATCTGCAGATTCATCGGACGGGTTCGCCGTGTCAGCTCCCGAACGCGATTCTTGAAGCGCTCGGCGGCTGCCTGTTTTGGGCCAAAGAGAGGGCGGCCGGGGCCGCCCTTGGTCGGTGCCCAGAAGAACGTAAAGCCCAAGAAATCGAAGGCCGTTGCCCGCACGTTCACGATGCGGGTTTTCTCCGGGTGCAGCGTGAGCCGCAATTCACCGAGGACGATCTGGGCCATCCTGAGAGCGGCTTGGGCCTCTTCTTGGGTCCGTGCCAGCGCACACCAATCATCTGCGTAGCGGATGAATTGAATGCCCGGTAGACGTGCCATGGCTTGGTCCAATGCGTCGAGGTAGATGTTGGCCAACAGGGGACTAATCACCGACCCTTGGCTCGTTCCGCGAGGGGTCGGTTGCCATTGCCCGGCGTCCATGACGCCGGCCCGTAGCATATCACGCAACCACCCCAGTACAGTGCCATCCGAGATGCGTTCTGCCACCTTATCGATCAGGAGTTGTTGGTCGATAGAACCAAAATAGTCCCGAATGTCGGCATCCACCACCCAGTGATATCCGTCACTCAGATGGGCGAAAATGCGGTGGATCGCCTCATGGGCACTCCGGCCCGGTCGGAAGCCGTAGCTATCGACACTAAAGGTGGGTTCCCAGATAGGCTCCATCACCCGCCGCATGGCTTCCTCCGCTACGCGGTCCCGGATAGCCGGAACCCCTAAGGGCCGTTGCTTCTTGGTGCCCGGCTTGGGTATCCAGACACGGCGAACCGGCAAGGGTTTATAGCGATGCTCCTGCATCGCACGTCCGAGTCGGTCGAGCTCGTCGCCCAGATGCTCCGCAAATTGGTCACCACTCTGGTGGTCGACTCCCGCAGCCCCGCGGTTGGCTAAGACCGCCGCGGCGGCCATCGCTAAATTCGCGGGGTTCCAGACTTTATCCGCCAGACTATACCATTTTCTTTGCAGTGCCATCCTCGTCTCCTCCATTCGTGCCGCCAGGCGCCCCCGTGGGGCGCGGCTGTCTTTAGGGCCGTAGCCCAATCTTGCCTTGCCAGCGGCACGCTCATGTGAGGTAACTATTCAGGTATCCCCTCAGAAAATGCGGTTGAGACCCTTGGCTGTAGTCCGGCCCGCGGCATAGGGACTCACGGAGATGGCCTTCGGCTATCTCCGTCGTCTGCTGAAGGCAACCGGAGGGCGATTACGTGAGCGGTTGCCACGGCTTCCCTTCGATGACCGATCGCAATACGGCGAACATCGACTGGCCTTGTTTGCGGGCTGTCGACAAATAGCCGCGGATCGTGGCGAACCGGGTGGCTCCGTCCTCTGTGCGGAACGTGCCCGAAACCTTTTGCTTCACCTTAACCATCCGTAAATCTCTCTCTGCCAAGTTGTTGTCGAAAGGCACCGCGAGGTCCCCGAGAAAGCAGAGCACCTCCTCCCGCTTCGTGTCAAGACGCTCCAACAAATTCCGGGGAAAGCTTTGGGCGGGCCGCCGACGGCGGCCGGGTGGAGGTTCGACCGCAGGGTTTTCCTCCAGACCCGTGCGAATGACGCGATCATACTGGGTACGCAGAGCGGCCTGAAGGGCCGGATTCACTTGCGCCTCACCCGCAGCGCGGGCGCTATCCGTGGCCGCTTTCATTTCCCGTAACAGCGATTGGAGATCGGCTGCCCAACTTTGGTGAGTGGCCTCGGTCACCGCTGTGAGTTCCCGGCCATGATGGGCATTGCACCGAGCTTGGGTCCCGGGATAGGCATCATACGTCGGCAGTCCATCATGGACGGTGGTCCCTTCGCGGTGGGGCAGGATATCCATCGCATTGATGGCTTCCCGTCCTCGCTTCGGATGGGCAAACAAAAACGTTAACAAGGGGGTGGAGACGGTGTGAAACCAATACAAATGGTTTAGGACCCGCATGCCGGTTTCGTCGGTGTTGACAACGGGCGCCGTTTGCAAGGCCGTCCGGATGGCTTCTGTGATGGGGGCCAGTTCTTGGGCCACCAAGCGGTTGGCGCGCAGGAGGGGGCCGGCACTGAGCGCCACATCCCAGAGATCCCGAAAGACCTCCCGCAGGCGGGCATAAGGCACGAGTTGAAAATGGTTGAAATAGACGGCCAACGCCATCACGGTGGGGCCGTACTGCGTCGGGGCCTCCACCCCGGAAGGAAAGGCCGCCGTGGTGCGCTGGTGGCAGGCGGGACATTCTTTGCTCTCAGCCTGGTGCTCCGTTACGTGCAACCGTTGGGGAGGCAAATCAAACACCTGACGGCGTTGGACCGCCTGCGGCGGTTGGTCGGTGAGCGAGACGCCACAGTGAGCACAAGTGCTCACGGCATGAACTTGAATGGTATCGGGTGTCTCCACGGGCATTAACGTATGCCCCAGATGTCCGGGTTGGCCTCCGACCTTTTTCCCACTGGGCTGCCGCTGACTTTTGGGCGGAGGTTTCTGATACCCATCACTCGAAGGCGGTTTCGAACTATTCCGGCTGTTGCGATGCGCTTGTTGTGCCACGCGGTCGAAGTCTTGACGTAATGCGGCGAGGGTCTCTTGCAACGTCTGAATGATCGTCCACAGGGCCTCCGGATCATCCGCTGCATACAGGGCCACGAACTGCGCGTGAGTGAGTGGCGAAGCCGACGGCTTCGGTACACGGTGGGGTGTTGTCTCGATGGGGGCACACCTCCGTCTTCTCAAGATCCCGGAGCGGTCGTTGAACCTGGCCCAACGACCGCCTCCTCTGTTAGGTCTCCTCTAGCATACCGAAGAAACTCGAAATTGGCCAGCTTTTTCCGCAGCGTGGATTCCACAAAGCAACAGCGCCGTGTACGGGAACGAGAGATTTAAGCAGAACGCATCACCGACACGGGGCACATCGTGGGAAAAAACGAGGCGAGAAGGGTGGGGACGTGAATAGTTACGATATTTTTGCGTCAGGAACCCCATTC
>JAKAAS010000418.1 GCA_021802225.1 Bacillota bacterium | reverse complement strand
GCGAGCAGCGCCAGCGCGAACGCTATCAGAAAAAATTGCAAGTCTCCGGTCATATGGCTTTGCTTGTCGAGACTGAGAGACTTCCGCCCCGTCCACAAGAGTCCCAAGCCGATGACCAGAAACCCTACAGTCGCCAGCATGAACGGTGCGCCCAAAATTGCCCCCAGGCCAATAGAGCTCTCGCTCTGTCCCCGCCCGAACAGGATGGCGATGACCGGCACCAGCGTTTCCGGCAGCGCCGTCCCGATGGCTGCCAGCAGAGAGCCCACGGCTCCCTCATCCAGATGGATCCGGAAACCCACCCACTCGATGCCGTTCGTGAAGTAGTCTGCGGACAAGACGATGAGCACCATGCCGCTGACTGTGATGAGCAATAAAGACATCAACAGATCCCCCGTGTCCCCGCCACTTGTTTCATTATATGGGACTGCTGGCCGGGGCTATTCGTCCCCCCGCCAAAAATTCTGCTGGCGGAGCGCCTCATACACGACAATCGCCACGCTGTTGGCGAGATTCAAGGAGCGCACCCGCCGGTCCATCGGGATAGCATATGCCGTCTTCTGGTACTCCTCGAGCAGTCCAGAGGGCAGGCCCGTGGACTCCCGGCCAAAAACCAGCACCGATGCATCTTGGTAGTGGGCTTCCGTATAAATTTTTGCGCTGTGTGAAGAAAAATAATACCATTGCGATGGGTCTCCAAGCATTTCCGTGACGCTGGCCCATTGTGGGTGGACATGCATGTCCACCAGATCCCAGTAATCGACTCCCGCCCGCTTCAGGTAGCGGTCGCTGACAGAAAAGCCCAAAGGCTCCACCAGGTGCAGATGCGTCCCGGTGGCTGCGCAGGTGCGGGCAATATTTCCCGTATTGGGGGGAATTTCCGGCTCCACTAACACCACATGCACTGCCTTGCCCCCCTGTTGTCTCCCGGTCTGTCAGGAATGCCCGCTGTAATAGTCGATCTGGCGAAAATCCATATACAGCTCCGCCAGACGCCCCAGCAGATCATCCTGGTCCAGTTCACGCAGAACATCCGCGAGGGCTAGAAAATAGCTCCTCGCTTCATCTGCCAGAATATCACTGTTTTGCATGATTTCACCTCTGCAGGCAGTCTGCCCCGGAAGGTGAATTATGATACGGCGCCAGCGCGCTGCCTGAGGGCCTGTGACAGTTCACGGGCTACAGGGCCCGCCTGCCCGCTGCCAATCACCGCGCCGTCGACTTGGGTCACCGGCAGCACCTCGGTCGTCGTGCCGCTCAGAAACACTTCGTCAGCCTGCAGCATGTCGTCAGCGGAAAAGGGCAGGAGAGTCAGGGGCATGTGCCGTTCCCGGGCGATTTCAATCAACACCTCCCGGGTAATTCCGGGAAGAATGTAATTGGTCACCGGCGCCGTCACAAGCTCGCCGCCGCGGACAATGAACACATTGGCGCTGGTGGCTTCCGTCACCATGCCGTCACGCACGAAGATGGCGTCAAACAGCCCGCGGCGGTGCGCCTTCTCTTTGGCCAGCACATTAGGCAAGAGCCCTATGGTCTTGATCCACACTTTCGCCCAGCGGTCATCGGCCGCCGTCATGACGGCCACACCCTGTTGCCAGGCCCGCAGGTCCGGGGCTGGCGCCGGCCGTATCCACATCAGCACGGTGGGCGGGGTGCCCTCCGGAGGGAAGGCATGCGAGCGCGGGTAAGCGCCCCGCGTGATTTCCAGATACAACGCCCCCTCGTCCGCACCGAAAGACTCCAGCAGACTGTTGGCGCCGAGGCTCAAGGCGGCGATGTCAACGCCCTCCAGCTCGATTCCGGCAAGCGACCTTTGGAGCCGCGCCATGTGCCGCTCCCATTCAAAAAACTGCCGGCGGTAAACGTGCACCACCTCATAGACCCCGTCCGCAAAGAGAAAACCCCGGTCATCAAACGAGAGCCGAACAGCCTCCTCGTCGACAACCGCGCCATTCCAGTAGACCTTCATCTGTCGCCCTCCTGCATCCTCTATTCAGTGTCCTATGTTTGCGCGCGGCCTTTATAGATGACTCCCCGCAGCGGGTCCAGTGTCACGAGCTGTCCTTCCGGCCAGCGTGTGGCCGCGTCTTTCACGCCAACCACCGCGGGGATGCCAAGAGTCACAGCCACCACGGCGATGTCGGACGTGCGCCCGTCGCGCTCCGCGATAATGGCGGCTGCGCGTTCGAAGAAGGCGTGCTGCTCCGGAGTGTAGTCGACCGCCACGGCGATATAAGGTTCGCCAGGGCCGGCCGATTCCCCGCCGTGCGGATACCTGACGGGCGCTGTCACGGGCTGGCCGTAGCCGAGGCCCACCCCCACCACCTCGGGCCGGGAGACCGTTTCGACGCGCACCAGATTGGTGGTGCCGGGAATGCCGGCAGGCACTCCGGCCGTAACCACCACCAGATCCCCATCTTGCACATACCCGCAGTCCGCAGCGTCCCCAATCGCTTTTTCGGCCATGTCCATAGCGCCTTCCACTCCGGGGGAGAAAAGAGGGTGCACCCCCCATGACAGTTGCAGCTGGCGCGCCACCCGCAGTGTGGAGGACAGCGCGACGATGGGCACCTCCGGCCTGGCCCTGCTGACCATCCGCGCCGTGTATCCCGACGCGGTCACGGTCAAAAGCGCCCGCGCCCCCAGACTCTCCGCCATCTCGGCGGCGGCCTGGCTGACAGCATCTGCCACCCGCGACACACTATGAACCCCCCGGCTGACATATTCCGGACGGTCATCGGCATCCTCGGCAATCTTGGCCATCATTTTCACCGACTCCAGCGGGAATTGCCCGGATGCGGTTTCAGCCGAGAGCATCACACTGTCCGACCCATCCCATATAGCATGGGCCACGTCGGACACCTCCGCCCGCGTCGGACGCGGGGAGTGGGTCATCGACTCCAGCATCTGGGTCGCTGTGACGACCGGAATTCCCAGCCGGTTCGCGTGCGCGATGATCTCTTTTTGCAGCCACGGCACCCGCTCGGGAGGGAGTTCGACCCCAAGGTCCCCTCTCGCCACCATGACGCCATCCGACAGGGATAAGACGTCGGAGAGATTATCCACCCCGGCCCGGTTTTCAATTTTACTGATTAAGAAGACATTGGAATGATAATCCTCAAAAAATTTTCGAA
>JAKAAS010000417.1 GCA_021802225.1 Bacillota bacterium | reverse complement strand
GAAGTGGCGGCCCGCTTTACCCAGGACGCTTGCTCAAATTTTCATTTTCCTGGCTGCGCTGGCGCGACTCCAACGCCTTCTGCGCCTTCTGGCGCTGTTCAATCCGCCATCCCAGATAGAAGACGGCAATTCCCAAAATCATCGGCACCAGCGGGGGAATCCCCAGCAGGGCGAGCAGGAAGAGCACAATCGCCACAATGTACAAAACGCGCGGCAGCTGGGTGAGCTGGGTGAGGACATCGTCATTGAGCGTCCCCGTGGCACCGGAGCGGGTCACCAAGATCCCGGTGGCGGTGGACAGCAGCAGCGCCGGAATCTGGGTGGTGATGCCCTCGCCAATCGTGAGGATGGTGTACGTGTTGAGCGCGGTGCCAATGGACAGGTGGCGTTCGGACAGTCCGATAATCAGCCCGCCGATGATATTGATCAGCACGATGATGATCCCGGCAATGGCGTCGCCGCGCACAAATTTGGAAGCGCCGTCCATTGCCCCGTAGAAGTCCGCTTCCCGCTCGATATCCGACCGCCGCTTCTTGGCCTCGGCCTCGCGGATCATGCCGCTGTTCAGCTCGGCATCCACTGCCATCTGCTTGCCGGGCATCGCGTCCAGGGTAAAGCGGGCCGCCACTTCGCTGACCCGCTCTGCGCCCCGGGTAATCACCATGAACTGAATCACAATCAGGATGATGAAGATGATGATCCCGACGACCACATTGTCTCCCACCACCAGGCGGCCGAAAGTCTGGATGACCGATCCCGGATTGCCTTCCAACAGGATCAGCCGGGTGGCAGTCACTTCAAGGGCCAGCCGGAACAGTGTCGTCAGCAGCAGGAGGGAGGGGAATACAGACAACTCCAGCACCTGGTTGATGAACATGGTGGACACCAGCACGGCGATGGAGAGGCCGATATTGATGAGCAGGAAGAAATCCAGGGCCCAGGGCGGGATCGGAATCACCAGCATTAAAATGGCGATCACGGCCGCCACCGGCACGAAAGCTTCCCTTATCAGCGCACGGCTTGCCGTCATTTTTCCGTCCTTCCCGGGACCCGGGGTCCCTTGCGCTTGCGGATCAAAAACGCCAAAATGTCGGCGACCGCCTGGTAGTGCTCTTCCAGGATCGCCTGGCCAATCGGGAGTTCATAAAGCGAGCGGGCCAAGGGGGGATTCTCCACAATCGGCACTTCGTGGCGCATGGCCACCTCCCGGATGTTCTTCGCCGTGCCGTCTGCGCCCTTGGCGATGACCACCGGCGCCGCCATGCGCTTTTCGTCCCATTTCAGAGCCACGGCGTAGTGGGTGGGATTCGTCACCACCACCTGTGCATTTTTGACCTGGCGCACACCTGAGCGCCAAATCCGGCGCGACATTTCCCGGCGCCTGCCCTTGACGTGGGGATCCCCCTCGGTATCTTTGAACTCATCGCGCACTTCTTGGGTCGTCATCCGGGTCTTCTGCTGAAAAGCATAAGACTGGTAGCCCATATCGAGGATCCCAATCACAAAGAACGCGAAGGCCATAATCAGCATCACCTGGCCCATCATCCTCACCGCGGATGTCAGCGCCCCGCCCAGAGACTCCTCCATCAGTCCCGCATAGTTGGCCACCTGGCGGCGGATCAGCCACGCCGCCAGCGACCCCATAATGGCGATCTTCAACAAGCCTTTGCCCAGCTGCCAGACACTGTCCTGGGAAAACAGCCGTTTCAGGCCTTCGACCGGATTAATCTTGGTGAAATCCGCTTTCATCCCGCTGAATGAAATTCGGAATCCCTTTTCCAGACTGCTGGCAAAGAGCCCCGCCAGCACCAGGGGAATCGTCACCGGCACCAGAATCCGGATCATCACCGAAAACGCCTGCAGCCAGGCCTGGGCCATGGACCCTGAAGGATCTTGCGCGAGCTGCAGCACGTCTTGTTCCATAAGCCCCAGCTGCGAGCCTGCCCACGGCAGGTAATGGCCAATCAGCAAGAATCCGACAAACAAACCCAGGGCCGCCTGGAAATCCGGACTCTTCCAGCTCTGGCCCTTCTTCTGCAAGTCCTGTTTTTTGTGGGGAGTGGCGCGGTGGCTCTTCTCCCCGCTCGACGCGTAATAGATGGTGACCGTGGCGGCACTCATGGCTTGCCCTCCAACAGCGCCAGCAGCCGGCTGACATCCGTGAAGGCATGATTCCACAAGCTGGGCAAAATCCCCATCAAGAGCGGCAGCATGGCGGCAAAAACCAGCAGGCTGACCCCAAAGTTGACCGGCAGGGACAGGTAATAGGCATTCATCTGCGGGAATGCGCGGGACATGATGCCCACCGCCATATTGACGATAAAGCCCGCCAGCAGCAGGGGGAAGGCCATCAGCAGGGTCATCGTCAGGGCGCTGGTCATGAGGCCGGTGACAAAGGAGAACGCCGCTACGGGAATAGCCATCACATTGGCCCCGATGGCCTGGAAGCTGGCATGCAGCGCAATCACCGACAGTTCAATCCCTCCCGTGGCGACAAAGACGAACAGCGCCAAAAGACTCTGCCATTCCGACAGGAACGAGCCGTTTTCGTCCAGCCCCGGATTCGACGCGATCGCCAGCCCCAGCCCCAACTCATAGGTGACCACCTGCCCCGCCATATCGAGCACGGACAGAAACAGCGACAGGATAAGGCCAATCAGCGCGCCGATGCCAAAATTGACCACCAGATCCAGCCCCCAGACGATCCCGGACGCCGGCGCGTTTGCCTGCACCGAGGGGGCGAGGGCAGCCGCCAGTGCCAAAATCAGTGCCACTTTCAGCATCCGCGGCAGGTAGCCGGAGCTGAGCACGGGCGCTGTAAACACTAATCCCGCCAAGCGCGCGGCGACGAGAAAGAACGTCTCAGTCAATTGGGATGTCACCAGGCTCAGTGTCATAGGCTTCTCATGCGCAATCTGCATCCCCTTACCACGTTCCGGGCCTGTGTCATGGCAGGTAGGTCACGTGCCAGAAACTGGACAAGTCGTTCTGGGTGAACGTAATCAGAATCCGCAAAAACCAGGGACCCGCCAGATAGATCATGACACCCACCACAATCAGCTTAGGCATAAACGACAGGGTCAGGTCCTGAATCGATGTCGTGGCTTGAAACAGCCCCACCAAGAGCCCCACCAGCAAGATCG
>JAKAAS010000416.1 GCA_021802225.1 Bacillota bacterium | reverse complement strand
ATCCCCCCCCCCACATTCACTACTTCACCGGTTAAATATGCAGCATCATCCGAAGCGAGAAATGCCACTACCCGCCCTACATCTTCAGGAGTACCTATACGACCCATAGGGATTTTGGCCATCATAGTTTCGAAGGCTTCAGAAGGCATTCGCTGAGTCATAGGCGTATCGATAAACCCTGGACAAATAGCATTGACTGTAATGCCAAGCCGTGCGAGTTCTCGTGACGCTGTTTTGGTAAGGCCGATCACACCCGCCTTAGCGGCTGAATAATTGGCCTGCCCAATATTGCCTAGCCAACTAGCCGACGAAATATTGATAATTCGACCAAATTTGCGCTCACGCATGAAGGGGACGACATGACGCAGACAATTAAATTGCCCTTTTAAATTGACATTAATCACGGCATCCCACTCAGCTTCACTCATCTTATGTAGCATGCGGTCACGGTTGATACCTGCATTATTCACCAGCACCGCAATGGGTCCCAGTGTCTCTTCAATGTTCTTCACCGTCATCTCTACTGCCTGAAAATCCGCGACGTCCACTACCCGCATTTGACTCGCTGGAATAGACTGCCGAGTCACGTCCAACGTCTCCGAATCTAAGTCACACAGCACAACCATATATCCCCGATTGGCCAAAACCTGACTGATGCCATAGCCAATCCCCCGCTGAGCTCCCGTCACCATCGCTATAGGCAACGCCATCGAGCATTCCTCCTCACATGGACTTTATCGTCGGTAGTTTTCAAAGACTGCAGCAATTCCTTGACCCCCACCAATACACATAGTGACCATACCATAGCGCGCCTTGCGCCGAGCCAATTCATGTAGAAGTTTGATTGTAAGGATAGCTCCCGTAGCGCCAATGGGGTGCCCCAACGCAATGGCGCCACCATTCACATTAGTAGTTTCCCAATTCAGGTGTGCATCACGCACTACGGCCACTGACTGCGCAGCAAATGCTTCATTTAATTCCACGAGGTCAAGATCCTCTACCGTTAATCCCGCCTTAGTCAAGGCTTTCTCAATAGCAAACACCGGCGCATATCCCATGACTTGCGGTTCAATACCTGCCACGGCGTAACTTACCAGACGCGCACGAGGCTGATAACCTTGACGTTCTGAGTCACTGGCGCGCATTAACACCACCGCTGCAGCCCCATCGTTGATCCCGGAAGCATTTCCTGCCGTTACCGTTCCTCCCTCGACGAACGCCGGTCTCAACTGTGCCAATTTTTCCGGTGAGGTATCACGCGGATGTTCATCGGTGTCAAAAATCTGCGTCTTACGGCCTTCCCGAATGGTAAGAGGAAGAATTTGTTCTCGAAATCGTCCCGCTGCAATCGCCGCATGAGAACGTACTTGGGAGTCCCACGCCATCTGATCTTGCTCTTCGCGTGATACATGATAACGTTCGGCCACTTTTTCAGCGGTCACTCCCATGGGGTAATGACCAAATGGATCCGTTACCGCACTTAATGCCGCTTCTTCCAATGTCCCATCGCCGAGACGCTTTCCCCAGCGATTCCATACGTAGTACGGCAAACGGCTCATGTTTTCCGCACCTCCAGCTACCACTACATCCGCATCCCCGAGTTTGAGCCACTGAGTTCCGGTAATAATTGCTTGGAGACCCGATCCACAGAGCCGATTGACGGTTTGAGCCGTCGACGACGCCGCTGGCAACCCCGCCCCTAAAGCAGCGAGTCGGGCAATAAACGCGTCACCTGAAACCTGGCCTACACATCCTAAGACCACTTCGTCGACCTGCTCGGGGGAAACCTTGGACCTTTGCAAAGCTTCCGCGATCACCTGCGCCCCCAGATCTCGTGCCGCAACTTCTTTGAGACTGCCCCCAACCGTGCCAATAGCCGTCCGGACGCCATCAAGTATAACAACCTCTTCCTTCATGCTCGTACCTCGCTTTCTGCTAGTTTTTGCAAGTAGTTGGCTAAATTAAGACCGTCATCACTGAATACTCGGGAATCCATTTTCACCAGTGACGCGGACACTCGAGGTTCAAACGCCATTTGCTCCAAAACGTGCCGTTCTAGGTCCACTCCGGGAGCGATTTCACAAATTTCCCATCCAGATTCGGTTAAGACAAACACGGCCCGTTCGGTGACCACTACCACTCGTTGTCCATGATCTAGCGCGCGAATGCCATTAAACGAAATTTGCTGCACACGCTTCACCCATTTAGTGACCCGCCCTTCAGTAATGATCTGTAGTTTTCGATTTTGAATTTCTACGTTTAACCCCTGAGCAGTGAAGGTACCACAAAACACCACAGTTTTCGCCGGTTGTGTAATATCGATAAACCCTCCGGCTCCCGTGGCGCGATCTCCCAATTTCGTGGCATTAACATGACCTAGAGCATCAACTTCCCCAAATCCCATAAAGGTAATGTCGACTCCATGTCCATTATAAAAATCAAATTGATAAGGATGCTCAATCAGAGCATCCGGGTGTTTGGCAATGCCGAAATCAACTCCACCCGCCGGACGCCCACCATAAACACCCGACTCCACAGTTAGTGTCACCCACTCGTCTGCCCCCTCCCTTAATACTTCCGTCCCTATGACATCATTAGGAATGCCCGTGCCCATATTAACAATAGCCCCCGGTGTTAATTCAAAGACGGCACGACGTCCAATGACGCGACGAACATCTAATGGCACTGCAGGTATATCACTTACGGAGGGACACCATCCCTCGCTTGAATAAGAAGCGTCATATTCCCAGCTAGAAGTTTGTCGATGAGTTTGTTCAGGGTTTGTGGCCACGACGACAAAATCGACATGAGCGCCAGGAATCTCCACGAGACGCGGTGGAATAGCACCACGTGCCACGATGTCTTTGACTTGAACCGCAATGCTTGCATCATACCGACGGCCTGCAAATATCGCTGGAAGAATCTCCAGTTTCATAGCTTCTTGTTCTGCGCTGATGTTGCCGATAAGATCTGCTGTGGTTCCCCGCACAATTACCCAATCAACGGGAACCTCGTCCAACCACAAATACTCCTGGCCTCCAATGACTAAATTATGAATCAGATCTTGTGCAACTCGCGTGCGCTGATTCATTTTCCCTCCATCAATGCGTGGATCGATAAAAGTCCCCAGTCCAATTTGCGTCAAATGTCCCGGCAATCCAGATCCT
>JAKAAS010000415.1 GCA_021802225.1 Bacillota bacterium | reverse complement strand
TTTTCCGGCTCCAGGATTGTAAGGGGCGTGGATCTTAGGATTTTTTAGTAGGAATTTTTTATAATGAGGAGGCAGTTCATGAAATATCGCTCAGTCACTATGCTTGCCGCGGGCACCATCGCTTCATCACTGATTCTGGCTGGCTGTGGAAGCACGTCGTCAGCAACTCCCACGGCTGCGGCTAAATCGCCAATCGGCAATGTCGCTACGGTGGCGCTATTGCCGGATGCGTCTCCCAACTGGTGGTTTCCGATTGAGTCGACGACCACCTTCAGCGATTTCAATTCGGAAATGAACAACATGATGTATGTTCCCCTGCTGCGAATTTCCAGAACTGACGGAATTGACTATCAGAGGTCGATCGCATCAGGGGTCACATGGAATAGCACAGGCACCGTCTACACGATCACCCTGCACAAGAAATGGCATTGGTCCAACGGCACACCTGTCACGTCGGCGGATGTGGTGTGGACGATGCAGCTGCTTGAAGCCCTGGCGGGAACGAAATATTCGTGGCAATATGGCGGCGCGGGTATCGGCGGACTGCCCGCGAGATGGCAGAGCGTTGCTGCGGATGGGCCGTACAAGGTGATTGTCACCTTGAATCAGCCTTCCAACCAACAGTGGTTCTTGCACAATGGACTGGGTCAGGTCTGGCCGGTGCCCAAGGCCGTGTGGGACATTCACAAGAATTTGGCCAATGAAGCCAACTTCATCAAAAATGTGTCCAACTCGCCTCAGGACAGCTACTATGGTGTGGTGGACGGAGCCTTCAAATATGATGCTGCCGCTTCCAAGCCCGACAATGAATACTGGACATTTATTCCCAACCCCGGTTACGATGGCCACAAATCGTCCGTATCCAAGGTCGTCTACGAATACGAGACGGATTCCTCAGGAGAGTTTGCAGCTTTGAAGACGGGAAAAATCAATGACGGCTTCCTCCCGCCCTCTTTGTGGGACTCCCGGCAAAAACTCACGAATGACAAGTTGTCGACAGCCTACGAATTTGGTTTTGCCTACATGATTCCCAATCTGAACCCGAAAGCGCCGGGACACTTTGCCCAGCTGGTCGGGCCGGCCTATGTCCGCCAGGCTCTGGAAATGGGGATTGACCAGCCCGGCATGAACAGCAGCCTGTATCATGGACACGGCGTGACCGAGTTCAGCCCGATACCTTCCAAACCCAAGACCATATTTTACGATCCCAACATTGTGAATCCCGGCGCCTTCAATCCCAAGGCCGGCAAGAAGCTGCTCGAATCCCACGGCTGGCACATGGTCAACGGCGTGATGACCAGCCCCCAGGGATACCCGTTCAAATTCACGATGGATTACTCATCGGGCAGCAACACCATGACCGACGAGGCCCAGCTGATGAAACAGGACTGGGCTGAAGAAGGCATTGATGTCACCCTGGAGTCCCAGCCTTTTGACACGGTCCTCAATGACAATGACCAGGCCGGGGTGACGAACTGGCAGATGGCGTGGTTCGGGCTGTGGACCTACCAGCCTGACTACTACCCCACCGGGGGCGGTCTGTTTAAAACCGGATCCGGTTCAAATTCCGGCGACTATAACAGCAAGACGATGAACGCCCTCATCAACAAAACTTATGAGCCCGGCACTCCGGCTCAAATTACAGCGGCCATGGATGCCTACCAGCAATATGCAGCGCAGAGCTACCCATACATTTGGATGCCATGGAATCCGGCCTTTACCGAAACGGCCAACTATATCCACGGCGTCAACAAATGGTTCAACCCGATTACCGATCTGAATTCCCCCAACCGCTGGACCGTCACCCACTGACTTTGCAGGCCCAGTTTAAAAATCGAGACACCCCAAGGCTCGCGCCATACGCCTTGGGGTGTCTCGCGGCAATGGCACAATACGGGACAAAAAGTTAATATGGGGGAGGAAAATGTTGGAGGTGGCGGACAGTGGAGCAGGACGATGACCTGATAGGCAAGTTTGAACGGTATGTCAATCCGGGTCTGGGCCGGGCGCTTCGCTTTATGGGGCTGAATGCCGTAGAGCATACGGGCCGCGGAGCTCTCATCATTGATGAAGAGGGGCAGGAGTACATCGACTGCGCGGGAGGCTACGGCGTCTTCGTGCAGGGATACCAAAATCCCCGCATTGTGGCTAGGGCGCATGCCCAGCTCGACCAGCTGGCGCTTTCCTCGCGTGTGCTGGTGAACCGGCCGATGATCGAACTGGCGGAAGACCTGGCCCGGCTGACGCCGGGGGATCTTCAATACAGTTTCTTCTGCAACAGCGGGGCCGAAGCGGTGGAGGCAGCCTTGAAGTTCGCCCGCATCCAGACAGGCCGGACGCGGATCATTTCGACCTACGGCGCCTTTCACGGCAAGACCATGGGCGCGCTGTCGGTTTCTGGCCGGGATGCCTACCGCCTGCCGTTTGCGCCGCTGATGCCTGATGTTACCCATGTCCCTTACGGCGATGCGGCCCAGGCAGCGGCGGTGATGGATGACCAGGTGGCGGCCGTTATCGTGGAGCCCATTCAGGGGGAGGGCGGTGTGATCGTTCCTCCGGATGACTATCTGCCGGCACTGCGCCGCCTGTGCGACCAGTACGGGGCCTTGCTGATTGCCGATGAAGTGCAGACCGGAATCGGCCGCACCGGCAAGCTTTTCGCTGTGGAGCACAGCCAGGTGGTGCCCGACCTGCTGTGTTTGGCGAAAGCTCTGGGCGGGGGGGTTATGCCTATTGGCGCGGTAGTGGGCCGGCCATCGGCCTGGACATTTTTTGATTCGGCGCCACTAATCCACACATCGACGTTTGGCGGCAGCCCTTTGGCCTGCGCTGTCGCTCAGGAAGCCCTGCGGGTGACCGTGGAGGACGATCTGCCGGCCAGAGCCACCCGGTTAGGCCATACGCTGCTAACAGGACTCAGGCGCCTTCAGGCCCGCTATCCGCGGACGCTGTCAGCTGTGCGGGGCCGCGGTCTGATGATTGGTGTCGAAGTGCCGGGGGCTGGGGTCGGGGGAGCGCTGATTTCTGAGATGTTTCAGCGCCATGTCCTGGCGGTCTATACCCTAAACAACGACAAGGTGATCCGCATGGTGCCCCCGCTGGTGATTACCGCAGAGCAAGTGGAGGAGGTCCTCGATGTTTGGGAGCAGTCCTTGCAGGCGGTGGATGCGGT
>JAKAAS010000414.1 GCA_021802225.1 Bacillota bacterium | reverse complement strand
GGCCTGCAAACGCGGCACATAGCGGTTAATGAATTTCTGGCGAAGTTCCTCGTTGGTTTTCGTGCGGATTTTATAATGCATCATGCGCTCGGCGGATTTTCCCATCCGGCGTGGCCCAAAAAAGAAAATCATCGGCGACCACCAGCGGTTGATCGCTCCTTGCAGCATGTCGCGCTGAGCTTGGCGGCCTTCAGCTAATGCCAGCACGACGGATTCCCCATATTGCATGTGGAAGCTTTCCTCGGCCACAATCCGCTTGAGCATGCGCGCGTATGGGGCATACGAACTGTCAAGGAGCGCCGCTTGGGTAATGATGGCCCCGCCATCCACCAAAAATCCAATCACTCCCGCGTCGGCCCACGTCGGGGCTGACAGGTGGAAGACGTTGTGGAACTTGACACGGCCATCCAGCAAGTCATCCATCAGTGCGTCGCGCCCGCGCCCATAGGGGCGGCTTAAGTCCTCCGCCAGTCTCAAAAGCATTTGCCCATGCCCAATCTCATCTTGCACTTTGGCGTTGAGGGCTAATTTCCGCCGGATCGTGGGAGCCTTAGGGACCCATTCCTTTTCCGGGTAGGCACCCATGATCTCGCTGACTCCGTGCATATGAATCTGCTTGATCAATAAATCCCGGTATTCTCCGGGCATCCAGTCGTTGGCTTCTACCCTCTGCCCGGACGCAATGCGAGCCATGAAATCCGTCATTCTTTCGTCTTCGCCCATCACATGTTTCGCCTCCTGTAGCCTTGCTCAGTCACACAAAAAGAATCAGGAGATTTTAAACAAAGCAACCGCTTGCTTACACAATGATATAATGCTAGTCAGTATTGGTCAACAATTCTCTTGTATTATATTATTTCAGGCTTTTGCATTGAGTGCCGGCGATGTGTGAGGAACGGTGTGGCGCAAGGAATCCGGGAGTTGTGTATAGTCCGGCGGGCGGCCGGGCGCGATAATGTTATGGGCGCAATCAAGCAATCAGCGGGACTTTATCGCTCCTACGGGCTAGTGCTAACGAATTGCCAGGCCGGGAGCCTTCCCGCCGCCATTCCTAAAATCAATGGGAAAGGAAGGGAGCCAATGAATATTGCGCGTGATGTGTTCAGCGAGGAGTTGGGCATCGTCATCGATGAGGAGAAGCCGGGGGCCGCGCGGGGCCACATTGATATTTTCCCGCGCCATCTCAACCAGCACGGGACGGTGCACGGCGGGGTAGTGTTCTCCCTAGCCGATGCGGTTTTCGCACGCGCCAGCAACAGCCGGGGTGTGCCGGCGGTGGCTCTTGACACGTCCATGACCTTCATCCGCGCCAGTCGCGTTGGGGATGTCCTCTATGCCCGCTGCGAAGAGGCCGCCCTGCGGAGAAAAGTGGCGGTGTATACCGTGCGCGTGTACACGGGGGACGACGATGTGGTGGCTCTTTTCCGGGGGACTGTCTACCGCCTGGCCCCAGACTCTCCCGACGAGCATTAGCGCTACAATCAGAAGCGAAGGAGTAGGCGTCCTTTGTTTGCCTGGCGGACAGGCGCCTGCCCCGGACATTTGCATACGACGGGGAGAGATGGCCGTTTGGGAAGATACTACGAAGAATTTCACGTCGGAGATCAGCTCTGCACTCCCGCACGCACTATCACCGAGAGCGACGTGATGAGCTTTGCGCAGCTGACGGGAGATTTCAATCCGCTGCACACCGACTTTGAGTTTGCAAAGACCCAGCGCTTTGGCCGGCCGGTGGCGCACGGCATGTTGGGCCTGAGTGTGCTTCTGGGACTCGTCGCCCGCCTCAATGTGTTTGATGGCACGGCCGTGGCGTTGCTGGGGGTGGAAAACTGGAAATTTGCCGCCCCCGTGTTTTTCGGCGATACGGTTCACGGTGTGATTACCATCCGGGATATGCGCGAGACGCGCGATGCGCGCTACGGCATTTTGTACCGCGATGCCCAGTTGGTCAATCATACCGGAACGGTGGTCCAACAGGGTCAACTCAACATTATGATGATGCGCCAATTACCTAACCATGAGGGGGACTTTAAAGAATGAGCGGACTAAATGGGCATGTGGGAATCGTGACGGGGGGCGCCCGGGGCATTGGCCAGGCCGATGCTGTCCGCCTCGCCGAGGAAGGCGTGGCGGTGGCCGTATTCGACCTGAACGCGGATGCTTGCCGCGACACCGTCGAGATCATCAGACGCCAAGGCGGGAAGGCGATGGCGCTGGCTTGCGACGTCACCGACACCGAAAGCGTGAATGAGGCTGTCGGGCAAGTGGCGGAGCAATGGGGACCTGTTACAGTGCTGGTCAACAATGCGGGCATCACCCGGGACAATCTAATTTTCCGGATGACGGATGACGAATGGTCGTCCGTGCTCAATAGCCACCTGACGGGTTCTTTCAACTGCACCCGTGCAGTCCAGCGCTATATGGTGCAGGAACACTGGGGAAAGATTGTGTTTACCTCGTCCACTTCGGCGTTGGGCAATCGCGGACAGGTCAATTATGCCGCAGCCAAGGCCGGACTGATCGGCATGACGCGCACATTGGCTATCGAACTGGGGCCGTTCAATATCAACGTCAACGCGGTCGCGCCAGGATTTGTCGACACCGACATGACCCGCGAGACCGCCTTCCACCTCAAAAAAGATCCCGAACAGTGGAAAGCGGAGCGGGCCGCCCAGATTCCCTTGCGCCGAGTGGGCACCCCCCGGGACATCGCCAACGTCGTGGCGTTTTTATGCAGCGATGAGGCCTCATTTGTCAACGGCCAGGTTATCTACGTCAGCGGGGCACCGGGACGAGCCTGACGCCTGCGGCGAACCATCCCAAGCCCCGGTGCGCTCGGCCGTCCGGGGCTTCTACTTCAACGCCCCACCCGCGGCTGCGCCTGCCTACTGCCGGTGGCGGCGGACATCAAAATGAAAATGGCCGGGCACAAAGTGATCCTGAGACCACAAGAGGACCGTGGAGTGCTGGTTGTAATGCGCCTGACGCAAACACAGCAGGGGCGTGGCGCGCGGTACTGCCAGCTCTTCCGCCATAATCTTCGATGCCACCACCACGTCAATTTCCGTTTGGGCAAAAATTACGACCTGGCCCCACCGGGTTTCCAGATATGCCAAAAGCGATTCATCCAAGTCCGATGGCGCTGTGGGGGCATCGAAGATTATGGCGGAAGA
>JAKAAS010000413.1 GCA_021802225.1 Bacillota bacterium | reverse complement strand
GTAGCCGCGATCGAAGGCGGATAGGTTTGCGAGGTTTCGCGCCATCACGCGCGATAGGTTCAGAATGGCTTTGTATTCGATCATCCGCCGTAGTTGATTAAAAATTCACGGTACGGACGTATGATTATTGCCGTAGCCGATACCATTGCATCGTGCCTTCTAATGCCGGACCGAAATCAAAATCCTCGGTCCGGCCTACCACTTCATCATAGTGAGCGACCACCACTAACTGACCGCGACTTTTGAGATGTGGCACCGCATTGGTGGCTAACAATTCGAGGTTGAGGCTTTGGGGTGCCAAAGACATAATAAGGTCCCAGTCGCGGCGCTCGGCCTGCAAAAAAGCCCAATAATCCCCTATAATTAACTGCTCAGAACTGACCAGTCCGGTGTCTATAGCTTGAGATACGACCCTAGCATTTCGTTCAATTCCTATTGCGTGCGCTCCCAAGTCGCCTAGTATTCTTACCTCCAACCCTGCGTGAGCCCCCAACGTTAGGATGCTTTTTCCCGCCAACGCACGTTTGTTTCGAAATCCCGCAACAATAAGGGCCGTAGCCACTCGGGCGTGCACCAAACCGGGGACCAACGCAGGGATTCCCCAATGATGCTGGTCGCGCAACGCACGATCCACTTCCAAAGCCATCTGTCGCCATTGCGTGCGCTGCTGCCACCGGGACGGAAACTGGCGCAAGATCCACTCTAAACTTTCTATATCCGGTTCCATAACTTCTCCCTTTCTGCGGTCAATGATTATAATTCATCATAATTCGCCACATAAATTTCACTCTCTGTTCGCTTATTGTTTCTAAAGGCGTTGGGCACGTTCGTGCGATCGATCACAATATTATGTATTTACAAGCATTAAAATCTGTTTACTACTATGATGGAGGATACAAGTAATGGATGGATCAACTATCCGACTTTATCGGCAACAACACGGCATGACCCTTCGCCAACTGGCGGGAGACGAGCTTAGCCCATCGTACATTAGTCGCATTGAACATGGTTACGTGAAGGTCACGTCTCGCGTGAATCGTATCTTAGCTTCCAAACTCATGGCTGACGCGGAGCGCTTTTACGAACCCGGACACGATGGTCATACCATTGATGTTCTATTGTCTATCGCTCAAGCACTAAGTCAACAGGATGAAACAAAAGGCAATGCATTGATCGTAATGCAACACGCGTTTTTCTTGGCGGCCGAATCTCAACGCCCATTGGTTCAAGCACGCATTATGGCCGTGCAGGGATATTTACTCACCAAACTGGGGATTCCGGTGCCGGGAGACCTGGTTCGCCAATTTCTCACGGTACCATCGTGGAACGATCAAGACCCCCTTGACCGCCAACGTTGGCTCGATGCGCTGCAACTGTTTTCCACAGTTTTTGCCTATGACGGCGATTTGTGGATATCCCACTTGCCTTTAGAGAGCTTCCCAGGTTGATAGCCCCGATTGTGAGTAGATGCGTTTTGTTTGGGCACCCGAATGTTCTGGTTCATACAGGCACACCCGCAGCTGCGAGACCCGTATTTTTAATGTACGGGCCAGCGTAAACAAGCGCAGCTAATCTCTGCAAGCGTAAAACTAAAAGAATAAGCGGCGTCGGTGCATCATAGCGAACGCGCACTAGCCCCAATATTTGCCCTAACGGACTTGGTTTTGGTACGCATGATCCAGTCAGTGCGCTAGGTCTGGCCGATAAGATCCCGGGCGTGTCCGCATTGAGATGGCCCATCGGTTCCATGCGTTAATAGTAATGATAGCCGTCGTTAGCGCGACAATTTGGGCATCCGCAAAGTGTTGACACATTTCTTGATATAAATCATCGGAGATCCCCTGGGCAATATTAGTCACTGATTCCGCCCATGCTAAGGCTACTCGTTCAGTTGACGAAAAAAACGGCGATTCCCTCCACGCTATCAAACCGTACAATCTTTGCTCTGTTTCTTTTAGCTGTCTGGCATCTTTGGTATGCATATCCAAACAGTAACTGCATCCGTTCATTTGGGAAACTCGAATTTTTACCAATTCGATCAGACGAGGCGGTAAGTTTGATTGATGAGCGACCTTCTCTAACTGAAGCATGGCTTCGTGGGCTGCGGGGTTGATAACTCCCCAATCTAATCGGGTTGTCCATTCCTCACCGGGCTGTTCTGAATCCTGGTTAAACGTAGACACTACACTCTACCTCCCTATTATTGTCCAGCATTTACCGTTCGTCTAATATGCTAACATTGTACTGTAGACTCTCGGTGTGACTTAGATCACATACAGCAGTTCAGAATTTCCTCGACTCCGTGGACGGCGTCGAAATGCTCGTTTGACGCGGTAATCAATGCTGTCTTCTACATGATCAATTGTTTGCAGACCTAGCCAAGAGTGATCTGTCTATGCGAGGAGGCAGGTTGCCATGAGACCAAACCTACTCAACTCGGTTCCAGGAAGTACGTGGTCCCAAAGATGCCCAAGGTTATTTTCAGCCCAACGGGGCGAACGCCAAAGAAGGGATCCCTCGGGCGATCTTGGCTTCTGAGTGGAGGCAGGTTGTCGTATTCATCTGATACAAAGCATTACGAGCCAACAAATTGGGCATCCTGATTCCGTCCGCTTATGGTTCGCAGGAGTGTGCCGCAGGCGACCACAAACACTCGGAGAATCGGCCAGGCCACGCTGAATTCCTCTGCCAAGGCTGCGGACACTCGAATAAGGCGGGCCACAATGCTGCCAGCTGCGTCGCGAAACGCAGCATCCAAAAATTCCTCTCCGGCGAACCGCTCACTACAGCACCGACAACGACGCGGATTTTTCCACGCCAAAACGCGAGGACTTTCGGACACAAGGGCCGGAACCCTCCCAAGTCACGCATGGAACAACCTGCAAAAGTCGTACCAAGCCCAAGGTTTCCACGCACAAGTCGCCGAGCCAGGAACGTCTAAGAGTGATCTCGGAAACCCTCACCTAACTCCACGTGTATTTCGCGTGGACGACCCATCAGACGAGCTGCACAACGAGTTCTGGTGTTGAGATGGGGGAGAGAGTTCATTCTGATCAAAACGGTAGTCGATAACGGTGACTCATGGCGACGCCGGCACCATCTAGCGATGAAGCGCTAATCCGTGGTGCAAACCTAACGTTTGACGCGTCGCCTGATAGGACGTCCGACCCAATGGGC
>JAKAAS010000412.1 GCA_021802225.1 Bacillota bacterium | reverse complement strand
TAGGTTACGCCCAGTCGCCTACCTTCTTGCAAATGCTGGCTTATGCCATTTTTCTCGTCATTACGGTTCCGTGGTATTTAAGATCCCGGCTCCCATCGCCCTCAAAAATAGCCCGGAAATGAAAAGTCGGCATTCCGGGACAGGGGACACGGTTCATTAAAACTACCAAATATTATCCTTCCACAATTAAGACCGGGATTCGTCTTTAGTCGCATCGTTATGGCGGTTAAGCCATGTTTCGGCCGCTTCTATTTGTTCTTGAACGCGGTGAGGGGCCGTGGCCATGGATTGCTGACGCTTGATTACCAAATCAGCGGCTGTGAGATGATTCAGCCACTCGGGATCGACGGCCGGCGCGTTCTCTTTAAGCCAGTCACGGTCCACTTCTTGAAATCTCTTACCGGATCCTTCCAAAAATCCCACAATGCGTCCTACCAAGTGATGCGCCTCACGAAAGGTCATGCCATGAGTCACCAACAAATCTGCCAAATCGGTTGCCGCTGTGAAATCCTGGCCCAGGCGTGTTTTAATTTGCTCGCGCTGAACACTCAGGGTTCTTAACATGCCGGGCACTACGGCTAATATACCGATCATCGTATCCACGACGTCAAATACGGCTTCTTTATCTTCTTGCATATCCGAATCATAGGCCAGGGGCAGACCTTTCATGGTCGTAAACAGCCCCTGCATTCGGCCAATCACGCGTCCTGTTTTTCCTCGGGTCAGTTCGGCCACATCCGCATTGCGTTTTTGAGGCATAATGGAAGACCCGGTGGAGTATTCATCGGCAATTCGGATATAGCCGAATTCCTGCGTCGACCATATGACGAGTTCTTCGGCCAAACGGCTCATATGGACCATCACCAAAGAAGCCCAGCTCAAAAACTCCATCAAGAAGTCCCGATCCGAGACCGCATCAATAGAATTATCATAAAGTGATTTCAGAGCTAGAAGCTCGCGAGTCCTTTCGGGGCTGGTCGGATAGGGAGTCCCACTTAGCGCTCCCGCCCCCAACGGCGAACAATTAGTTCTTTCGTGCCATTGCTCGAGCCTTTCATAATCGCGAACAAACATACTCTTATATGCCATCCAATGATGAGACAATAATACCGGCTGAGCCGGCTGCATATGCGTATAACCGGGAATAATCACGTCTAAGTCTTTGCGGGCACGCTCGACCAAAGAGGCTATCATATCATGAAGAGCAGCTTTCAATCTGGAACCGATGTCCAGCATATACAAGTGCATGTCCAATGCAACTTGGTCATTGCGGCTGCGGGCGGTATGCAGCATGCCGCTCACCGGACCAATCAGTTCATTAAGACGCCCTTCCACGTTCATGTGCACATCTTCCCACTCCAAACGGGGAGAGAGCCTCGCCGTTTGCCATTCCTCCAACACCTGCTTCAGTCCGGAAATGATCATCTCGGCAGCATCATAGGCAATGACACCTTGTTCAGCCAACATCGTAACATGTGCTATCGAACCTTCGACATCAAAAGGTAAGAGACGCCAGTCAAAGGATACGGAGGCGGTAAAATGGGCTGCTTTCTGATCCATATGTGTTTTCAACCTGGGACTTCGGGCCATGTCCATTATCTTTCACCCCGCTTGTGCAACAGGTGGTAGCGCACGGCTAAGGGCAACCCAAAGAGATGGATGAAGCCTTGGGCATCTTGGTGATCATACTCCCCGCCGTCAAATGTCGCTAAATCGGCCGAGTATAAGGAAAAAGGAGAGCTTTGAGCATGGGCGGTGACCATTCCCTTGTAAAGCATTAACTCACTGTCTCCCGTAACCACACAATTGGCCTTGTCAACAAATGCCATCAAGGATTCCCGAAGAGAAGAAAACCACAATCCATCGTAGATAAGCCTTGCCAATCTCTGGGCCACACTTTGCGCAAATGCCATAGTCTCCCGGTCCCACGTAAGCGATGTCAGACCCTGATGGGCTGCATAAAGAATCGTTCCCCCCGGTGTTTCATAAACTCCTCGGGATTTCATTCCCACTAATCGATTTTCGACCATACTCACACGTCCGATCCCATGTTTTGCCCCTAGGCTATTCACCGTTTCCATCAATTCCACGGGGCTTTGGCGAATACCGTTTATGCTCACTGGAACGCCCGCTTCAAACCCTACACGCACCCATTCCGGTGAATCAGGTGCTTTCGTGGGATCTGCCGTCCAACTATAGACGTCAGACGGTGTTCTCACCCCGGGATCCTCCAGCATTCCCCCTTCGTGGCTAATATGCCAGAGATTCTGATCGCGGGAGTAAGGGCTTGAAGGGGTGGCGGACACGGGAATATTGCGCGCTTGCGCATAAGCCATGGCTTCATTCCGGCCTGTAATGTGCCATTCGCGCCAAGGAGCAATGACTTTCAGATCCGGGGCCCAGGCCATCACTCCTAATTCGAATCTCACTTGGTCATTGCCTTTGCCGGTAGCCCCATGGCTGACGGCAGATGCCCCCACCTCTCGCGCCACTTCCACCAGATGTTTGGCAATAAGAGGTCGGGCAATGGCCGTTCCCAATAAATATACGTTTTCATAAATCGCCTGCGCCTTCAGCATGGGAAAGGCATATTGGGTGAGGAACTCTTCTTGCAAATTCCTAATCACCACGTCATGGGCTCCGGAATGCATAGCTTTCTCACCGATTTGTGTCAAGTCACCGCCTTGTCCCACATCCGCTACGAAAGCCACAACCTTGACACCGTAATTTTCTTTGAGCCAGGGGATGATAATCGAAGTATCGAGCCCTCCTGAATAAGCCAATACGACCGTGTCATGGGCTTTGACGCCATCTACCATGTGCTTACGCTCCTTCACGTTGTTCTCGGGTCAGTTGCAAAACCTGGGTCATGATATGGAAAAAAGCATCAATTGCCTCTTCGTTAACAATCAGAGGGGGCAACAGTCGAATCACATCCGGCTGAGGAGCATTCACAATCAGACCACGGTGTAAGGCTTGGGTGGCTATTGGAGATGACGGAACTCTTACCAAAAGTCCCCACATAAGACCTTGACCCCTGTAGCCTAAGACGAGGTCAGGAAAATCTCGTTGCAGCGATCCTAATGCCTCTTCCAACACTCCAGCCATTTTGCGTACATTATCCAACCCCTCCGCTTCCAGCCAATCTATCACGGCCAGAGCCATCTGCGATGCCAAAGGGTTGCC
>JAKAAS010000411.1 GCA_021802225.1 Bacillota bacterium | reverse complement strand
ATCCATTTCGCGGCGGATCCTCTCTCCCACCATGGTAGCTTCACCAACCTGTGTATTGGGCAGTATAATCACAAATTCGTCACCCGCATACCGGCAGGCGGTGTCTTGGTCGCGCACATTGCGCCGGATGACATTGGACAACATCTGGAGGTGAGTATCCCCAGCAATATGCCCGTACCGGTCGTTAATTTGCTTCAGGCTGTCCGAGTCGATCAGCAGCAGGGACAGGGCCATATTTGCGGTGCGGGCATAATCAATGGCTGAGCGCAATGCCATGGCAAATCGGCGTGAATTGCCGAGGCTTGTCAGGTGATCTGTCAACGCTACAGATTCTGTGCGCTGGTACAATTGGGCATTTTGAATGGCAATGGCAGCCTGTGATGCGATTGAGGAGATGAATTCCACATGGTCTCTGTCGTACTCAATGCGGTAAGACTGGGTCGAAATGACCCCGACCATCTCTCCCTCAAACTCCAAAGGAGCGAATATTGCACTGCGGGGCACGCGGTAGGAGCCCATGAGTTGGGATGGGCCCATACTTCCTGAAAAAAGCAGCGCTTCCTGAGTCTCAAGCACGCGGTCCGTCGGCCCTCCCTGAGTGATGTCCATGACCTCCGGGGTATATTCGTGCCCCTCGTCAAAGAGATATTGCATCAGAATCCGGTCAGGGTCATCGGGGATGGTCAGGGCCACAAAAAACGAGTCGGTCTCAAGTTCTTCGGCGACCGCCTGGTGTAGAGAGCGGAGAAGATTGCCCATCTCCAGGTTCCTGTTGACGATCCGCCCGACCCGTTCCAGAATCGCCAGCAGCCTCCCGCGCTTGCGGGCTTCGGACTGCGCCTGCGCAAACCGGTTTTGGCTGACCACCATGTCGGCCAGCCCCTCCAGCACCACCTGCTGGTCAACCAGTGGAACAACTCGGCGCTGCCCGGCAAAAGCCAGCACTCCAATCACTGTCACCCCGTCCTTTAGGGGCACCAGAGCCAGTTCATGATAGTGTCGGCCGCGCAGCCCGTGGTCGATTTTAACCGGATCGTGGCTGCTAATATTCTTCCAGTAGGTAATTTCAGTCCGCGTGAGCGCCTCAGCTTCATAGCTGTCGCGCGGGTCCCATTCGGCCTCGTCTTCCAGCCCGGTCTGCGCCATCATCTGCAGGGTGCCAGCAGAGGTCCAGCGCGCCGCATAGCCCGCTTGCGTCTGCAGGAGCTGGGTGCCGGTCTGCAAGATCGTGGTGACCATAGACCGCAGGTCCGATAATTCGACCAGCGACCCTTGCAGCGACTTCAGCGCTGCCAGCTGCTCTACCTTGACCTTGCTGGCGCTGGCGCTCCGGACCGCCTTCATCGCCGATGATGCCAGGCTCTGGGCTACAAGAACAATGAACACCAGAAAAAAAGCATGCCACCAGAATTGGACACTGGCCCATCCCTGGGAAGCCAGTCCGTAGCCCGCCACGATGGCGGCAGTGCCTAGGGTCACCCATCGCCAGGAGGCGTACGTGACCAGGAACAGCACATCAATCCCATACAGCAGAAATCCGGGGCTGGCCAGACCACCGGATAAAGACACCGCAGTGGATATCACAATGATATCCACTGGGATCAGTACCATATTGAAGGCCATTAGAGACCTCTCCGGATGTGTCCAGGTCATGATCAGCGAGGCAAGCCAGCACAGCGAGACAAATGCCCAAACATCCGGCCCGGCCGTTGTCTTCGCAGCCAGGGCCAATCCCCCGGCGAGGAACCACTCTATGGGCCGAACTTTCCATATGGTCGTCTCGGTTTCAAGACGGCGCGACACTTTCCTAGCCTTCACAATGTTCACCCGGCGTTATGGCATGTTAAGAAGATGTTCGCCTCACACCATCAAAACTCCTCTTAATGCCGGGCAATATCTTTAAACTTTCAGATTCGTTTCCTCTTGGCGCGCGGGCAGTTCACGGAGATCAGCATATCCGCGAAAAGGCATCTTCACCTTGGTGATATTCCCGATGTCGTTGACCAGCAAATCGGGCGTCTCCCGCACCGGTGACGCGCCAATGGTGCGCCCAATCATCCAGTAAAAGTCCCCCAGGTCAATCATGTCGTCCAGCCAACACTCAAAGTGCGCGACCGCCCCTGCCCATAAGGGCACCCCTGTATGTTCCCCATAGACCACCGCGCCTTCTCCTAGCAAATCCGGTGTGTGCGCTCCTTGCAAAAATTTTACCAGCAGATCATATTGATCCTCGGCCACTAGAGACAAACCAAAGCGGCGCCCCTTCTGGACAATCCGGGCCCCCTCCAATTCCTTGGCCATCGCCACGCCCATCCTGGGCGGTTTGTGGGACACCGGGCTTACCCAGCACCCTGTGTGCATATGGCTTTTCTCTCCATCTGAGGTGGAAATGATGAAAGTTCCCCGCCTGCGTGCATCATATACTGGTTCCGTCCAGTCAAACTTCGCTCCTGTATCCATGTTCCGCTCCCCTTCTATCTTGTGGACCTTTTTGGGCCCGGGGCGCTGCCATCTGCAGAAACCGCCGGGCCATTCCACAAGGCGATCGCCCGCACATCCAGGCTCTTTTGGTCCATACGGCCGCTGACAGCGATCACTGGATTGCGCCGTCCAAACAGCAAGTGCCCAAATTTTTGATAGCCTTCCGGCCCCAGTCGGGCTTCGAGCACTCCGCTTTCGTCCAGCAGCGAAAAGAATACCACGATATGTCCACTTCGTGTAGGCGGACGGTGTGGGCGAATCAAAAGCCCTGCGCAGCGAACAAACCGTCCGGGCGGCATTTGGTGAATGTCGCGGACTGTCCGGAAGCCTTGCTGTGTCAGCAATGCCCGCCACGGCGCCATCCACTGCTGATGCTGTCCGAATCCGCAGTACCGGTAGTCCCACACATTCTGCTCCCCTGCCGATATCCTCTTGCCAGGCGGCATCCGGGAGGTTAATGCCAATCCTCCCGGCAGTGTCAGGTCATCGGTGAGGGCATCTCGCGACAGCCCTCCCCCATCCCACGCACCAATTTGGATGGTCGCTAGAACCTGTGCGGGACTAAGCCCGCACTCCAGGAGCTGGCGGGGGAACTGATACCCTTTCTCAGGGCGGTGCGCCACGATATTTTCCGCCAGTTTCACCCCAAGATATTTGATAAACGCGAGTCCGATACGGATGCCGCCTGGCAAGAGGATATCGGCAG
>JAKAAS010000410.1 GCA_021802225.1 Bacillota bacterium | reverse complement strand
CTGGCAACCGACACAGCTTCACGCTATCGAAAGCCAGTGGGATGAATCTTTGACATAAAGAGGGCGAGAGAATGACCGAGCAGAACACGGCTTTGCAGGGATTGCGGGTACTCGAAATTGGATCGCTTGTGGCGGCCTCTTCGGCGACACGGATTATGGGCGACTTTGGCGCGGAAGTCATCAAGATTGAGCCGCCGTCCGGAGATAATCTGCGCACGTGGGGTTCTGTGTCGCCTACTGGCTCATCGTGGTGGTGGCAAATGCAGTCCCGCAACAAGCAGCTGGTGTCAGTGGACCTTAAAACGCCGGAGGGCCAGGCTTTAGTCAGGGATCTGGCCATGCGCTCAGACGTCGTGGTTGCAAACTTGCGGCCGGCGACGCTCCAAAGCTGGGGACTGGACTATGGCCGGCTAAAAGAGAATCACACGTCTTTGGTGTACGTGCAGATTACAGGCCACGGCCTGACCGGGCCCTACCGCGACCGTCCGGGATTTGGAAACATCGCGGAAGCGATGGGGGGCATCCGCTACGTCACAGGCTACGCAGACCAGCCGCCGGTCCGCACAGGCGTCTCGCTGGGCGACGAACTGGCTGCCTTGTATGCTGTCATTGGAGCTCTTGCCGCCTTGCGGCACCGCGATGACACGGGCGAAGGGCAGCTTGTGGATGTGGCCCTGACAGAATCGGTGCTGAGTTTAACCGAAGCCATGATGCCCGAATTCCTGAATCAGGGGATTGTCCAGGAGAGATCGGGCAATCAGCTGCTCAGGGCAGCCCCCTCTGGGACTTATCCTACAGCGGACGGGTCATGGGTGGCCATTGGGGCTAACACGGAGGGGACGTTTGCGGCCTTGGCGTCAGCTATGAACAGGGTCGACCTGTTGAAAGACCCGCGATTTGCGGATAATCCGCAGCGTGTGAAACATGCCGACGCACTGGATGAAATTATCACCGCGTGGACTGCAACATTGCCCGCGGCCAGCTTGATGGAGCAGCTGACCGCAGCGGGGGTGCCTGCTGGGCTGGTCATGAGCGCCAGGGAAATTGCCGAGGATCCTCAGTTTGCGGCAAGAGACATGATGGTCCGGGTTCCCGGCGAGCAAGGAGGTACTGTGGGCATGCTTGGCGTGGTTCCGCGCCTGAGTGCGACGCCTGGCCGAATTTTCTCTGCAGGTGGCGCGGTGGGACGGGACACGTCCAACATCCTTCAGCACGTGCTGGGCAGGAGCTTGCCTGAGATTGACCGTCTCAAGGCGGAAGGAGTGATCCGGTAAATGGGTGGGTCAGCCAGAATTATTGACGTGACACCTCGCGACGGTTTGCAGGACTTGAAGCGGTTTGTGGATACGGCTGTCAAGGTTGAATTGGTCAACCGTTTGGTGGAGGCTCGCGTGCAGTGGATTGAAGTGACGTCGTTCGTGTCTCCCAAGATGGTGCCGCAGATGGCTGATGCGGAAATACTCTTGTCCCAATTGCCGGCAGGGGCCGCGCAGTGGATTGCGCTGATTCCCAATCGGCGCGGTTATGACCGCGCGAAGATGACCCAGGCAAAGTATTTGACCTACGTGGTCTCCGCCAGTCCGCGCCACCAGCAGGACAATGTAGGGCGTCCCATGGAAGACTCCCTGCGGGAGTTTGAATCCCTTGCCAGGCAGCCGCAGATGTTGCTGCGCGGCGCCATTTCTTGCGCGTTTGGCTCCCCGTACCCGGAAGAGACGGGGACCGGAGAGGTGGCGGCGGAAATCGCCCGGCGCTATATGATGGCGGGCGCTTGTGAAATTGTCCTGGCGGACACGGTTGGGGTGGCAACACCACAGGAGGTGGACCGGGTCGTGCGGGGTGTGCAGGCGGTGGTGGGAGATGTGCCCCTTGCTGTGCATTTTCACGACCGTTCGGGATTGGGGGAAGAAAACGTTAAGGCGGCTCTAAGTCTGGGGATCAGTCGATTTGAGTCGGCGCTGGCAGGGTTGGGCGGCTGTCCTTTTGCACCGAATGCGCCTGGCAATTTAAATTCCGTAAAACTCGCGACGTGGCTTGAGGGCTGGGGATATGACACGGGAGTGGATATTCCGGGTCTCGCGGGTACGGAAGAGTGGCTGAGGCAGGTCGTCAGCCGGTAGGGTGCTGACCAATAGTATTGCAGGGGATTGTCTTTCCCCTGGTGTTTTCTGCCTGTAATTATCCCGCAATTACATTTCTTCGAAAGAGGGGAATTATTATGAGCGATTTTGCTGAGACGGCGCCCGCAACCATTGCGGCCCGGTTGGACCGTTTGCCCGCCACCCACTACTTCCGGCGCTTTGTCGCCTTGATTTCCATGGGCGGGTGGTTTGAGTTTTATGACCTCTTCATGGCTGGGTACGTGGGCGCAGCCCTGTTGTCGGCGAAAATCTTCACCCTGGGCGATCTCACATTGTTTATTTCTCTCGGTTTCGCCGGCATGTTTGTCGGCACGATTGGCTTTGGCCTCATCAGCGACCTGTGGGGCCGGAAAACCGTCTTCACGTTTTCTCTGATTCTGTATTCGATATTTGTGGCGCTGATGGCGCTGTCGCCCTCGGTGGGGTGGATTTTAGCCTTCCGCACGCTGTCCGGGATCGGCATTGGAGCCCAGCTGGTCGTGATCGACACCTATATCACGGAAGTGGTGCCGCATAACACCCGGGGCAAGTACATTGCCTTCAGTCAGATTATTACCTATACCGCTGTACCCGTGGTTGCATTCTTGTCCTACGTGCTGGTGCCGACCCATTTCTTAGTGTCAGGCTGGCGCTGGGTCGTGTTGATTGGCGCGTTGGGGGCCCTCATCGTCTGGTTTATCCGCTTGCGCATTCCCGAGTCTCCCCGCTGGTATTCGCTGCATGGGCGGGTGGCTGACGCCGACGAGGCCATGAGCAATATTGAGAAGAGCGTAATCGCAGAGACCCATGCTGCCTTGCCGGCTCCTTTGCCAGCTTTGCCCGAGGTGGCGTCGAAGCATCCTTTCCGCGAAATCTGGAAACCTGCGTACCGGGGCCGCACCATCATGATGATGGTGTTTCAGTTCTTCCAGACGATTGGCTTCTATGGTTTTGCCGCATGGGTGCCGACGTTGCTGCTCAAAGAAGGGTTTACCCTGCTGCACAGTTTGTTCTATACCTTCCTTATCGCCCTCATCAATCCGGTGGGCCCGTGGTTCGCCATGCTGGTGATT
>JAKAAS010000409.1 GCA_021802225.1 Bacillota bacterium | reverse complement strand
AGAAACGGTTGACGAAAGGAGTGAGATGCATGAAAAATGAAGAGGGGTTCCAGGCGCGTATCGGTTTTATTGGACTGGGTGTAATGGGCGAGCCGATGGCGGCGAATATTCTTGAGGCAGGCTATCCGCTCACAGTCTTTAATCGCAGCGCCGCCGCTGCCCGCCGGCTGCAGGAAGCAGGCGCGCGGGTGGTGGACACGGTGCGTCAGATCGCGGACGCTAGCGACATTGTCATTACCATGCTGCCGGATACCCCCGATGTGGAGGCTGTGTATCTATCCCCGGAGGGACTTCTGTCAGGATCCCGGCCGGAGATGCTGCTCATTGACATGACGACGGCTACCCCGGAGATTGCGCGGCGCATTGCTGGGGAGGCTCGGATCAAGGGGGTGCATACTCTTGACGCGCCCGTGTCCGGGGGGGATGTGGGGGCGAGGGCCGCTACGCTTTCCATTATGGCCGGCGGGGACCCCGCGGTGTTCGAGCGCGCCCTGCCAATATTTCGGACGATGGGTAAAAATATCGTGCACATGGGGCCGACTGGGTCGGGACAAGTGACCAAAGCCTGCAATCAAATTGTGGTCGCCCTGACTATAGAGGCGGTGGGCGAGGCTTTTGCACTGGCTGAGAAGTCCGGAGTCGACCTCGCTCGGGTGCGAGAAGCGCTGTTGGGCGGGTTTGCCCAGAGCCGCATTTTGGACATTCACGGCACCCGGGCGCTGGAAGAGCGCTATGGGCCCGGGTTTCGCCTGCGCCTGCACCATAAGGACTTGGGCATTGCGCTGGCCACCGCCTCAGATATCGGCGCTTCTCTGCCCCATACTGCCGGAGTCCGGGAAATCATGAATGTGCTGCTCACACATGGCCATGGTGATGAGGACCATTCATATATCATCCAGTATCTGCGTGACCTGGCCCAGCCGGGCCCAGTGGCCTGAGCATCTCTTAAAGGTCCTGGCAGCAAGGGTGGGGCCACAACGCAAGGAGGGCGCAAATGCCAGAAACTACTACGGAGGATTTGTTGGCGGACGTGGCGGGCTCCGTGGCCGTCGGCCAGACTTTTGAAGGGAGGCATGGCATCCGGGTGACCCCAGTTCATCCGGAACAGGAGGAGCAGGTAGCCCAGATATGCCAGCTGGCCCAAACCCATCACTGGAGTGTGGTGCCGGTCGGGGCAGGGGGCTGGTGGCGGGGAATCGGCGACAAGAGCGATTCCCCCGTGACGGTGACCCTCCATACAGACCGGCTGTCCCGAATCACGGATTACTCTCCCGGTGATATGATTGTGAGTGTGCAAAGCGGGATGCCCCTTGCCCAGCTGCAGGAAGAGCTCCAACCCTACCAGCAGATGCTGGCGCTCGATCCCGCATGCCCTCCTGACTCGACATTAGGAGGCCTCGTGGCCCAAGCGGCCTATGGGCCTTCGCGCGTGGGGTACGGCACCTTGCGCGATATGGTGACGGGTCTGAGGGTGGTCCTCGCCAGCGGCGACGTGATTCAAGTCGGAAGCAAAGTCGTCAAGAATGTTGCGGGGTACGACTTGCCGAAGCTCTTCATTGGGTCGCGGGGAAGTCTTGGCATCATCACGGAATGCACCTTCAAATTGAAGCCCATCCCCCGTCACCGGGAGCTTTACCAGGTGACCGGCTCGGCGGAAGACATCGCGCGGGTCCACTCCGAAATCATGGCCGCAGCTCTGACGGTATCCGCCCTGGAGATGGTGGAGCGCCAGGGACATGGCGGCGGGGATTCTGGCGGGTGGACACTGCTCGTTGGGTGCGATGAAAACGCGGGCGCCGCGAGGTCGCAGGTCCAGCGCCTGCAGCAGATATGCGGCGCAGTGCCGCTGGAAATATTGCAAAACAGCGAAGTAGCGGAATTTTGGAGTGACTACCGCCAGAACCTGGCTGGTGCCTCCACCGTCATCCGTGTGCAGTCGGCTCCGACCCAGATGGTGGCGTTGGCTGACCGGCTCCGCAGAGCCTTGCAGGCGGTGGGACTGGATGCACGCTATTCTTTTACGCTGAGCGACGGGGTTGGGAAAATTTATAGCGGGGAGCAGGATTTTGAGCGGGTCCGGCTCCTGGTGGAGACCCTGGCCCGGGAGTCTGAGCCGTGGGCCACTGCCCGCGTGATTGAGCAGCTTCCGCGAGAAATGCCGTGGGATGCACAGACAGCCGGGAGCCGGCGGGTTCACGCCGGCGAGACACTGCTCATGCAGCGAATTAAGGAAGTGTATGACCCGCAGGGAATTTTCAATCCAGGCATTTATGCAAGGGGGATGTGACCGTGGCCAAGGCCGGGGAAATGGCAGATGGCAGCCTCCGGGACAAGATGGGCCAAGCGCCGCTAGGGATGTCTGCGGGGCCAGACCCTGATGAATATTCCAAGTGTGTGCACTGCGGCTTCTGTCTCGAAGTATGCCCGACTTACCAGCAACTGTCTGACGAGAATCAGTCTCCGCGGGGGCGGGTGTTTCTTATTAAGCAAGTGGCGGAAGGAGCATTGCCTCTTGAAGCCGCGGAAGGTCCGGTATTTGCCTGTCTGGATTGCCGCGCCTGCGAAACGGTGTGCCCTTCAGGGGTGCCCGTGGGGCACCTGATCGAAATGTCGCGCGGACAGATCCGCGCGGCTCAAAAGGGCTCCCGCAAGTCCGCGTGGCGGGAGCAGTTGATGCTGCGGGGACTTTTCACCCATCCGGAGCGGCTGCGGGCCGCCGGGGGCCTGCTGCGGTTCTACCAGGTCTCCGGTTTGCGCCGGGTTGCCCGCGCGGCCGGTGTCCTGAAGGTGCTGCCTGCCCATCTGCGCGAAATTGAAGCGGGCCTGCCGGTGGTGCCGCGGCATCACCACACCCCCCCGCCCCTGCCGGTGCCGGGAGGGGCGCGGCCTGGCGCCTCGGGCCCGGTGCGTGTCGCCTTGTTAACCGGATGCGTAATGGACGTGCTGTTTTCGGATGTGAATGAAGCGACTGCGCGGGTCATTGCCCGCAACCACATGAGCGTCACGGTGCCTGAAGGGCAGGTCTGTTGCGGTGCGCTGCATGTGCACGCGGGGGACAGGGAGGCAGCCCGGGATTTGGCGCGGCGCAATATCGATGAATTTTTGGGGTCACAGGCCGACTATATTGTCACCAACGCGGCAGGATGCGGGGCGGCGATGAAAGAATACGGGGACCTCTTGAAAGACGACCCCGCGTATCATGC
>JAKAAS010000408.1 GCA_021802225.1 Bacillota bacterium | reverse complement strand
ATCCGGCCCCTGAAAGATATTCAGGCCAAGAACCGCGCCAGGCGCCAGTATGCGGAGCGCATGGCCATGAACACCGCGATTCAGGGCAGTGCGGCAGACTTGATTAAAATTGCCATGGTCAATTTGGACAGGCGCCTGAAGAGCGACCACTTCCACAGCCAGTTGGTTCTTCAAGTCCACGATGAACTGATATGGGATGCCATTGCAGAGGAGAAACAGGATCTGGCGCGGCTGGCCAGAGAGTATATGACTCAGGCTATGCACCTGAAGGTGCCTTTGGAAGTGGAATTCAAACAGGGACTGACGTGGGAAAGCCTGGCGCCATGGCAGCTGGAAGCGCGGTAATGCCAGAACTCCCGGAAGTTGAGACAATCCGCTACTACTTAAATGGTGTCGTGCTGGGCCAGCGCGTGCAGGAAGTGAAGCACCTGGATCCGCGGATGGTTAAAAGTGGGGTGGCCAGCGGCGAGGAAATCACTCGCCGTTTGCCGGGGCGCATGGTAAAATCCATAAAGCGGCGGGGGAAGTTTCTCTTTCTCGAATGGGATAGCGGCGAGCACTTGCTGGTGCATCTGGGGATGACGGGCCGCCTGATCTGGATTCCCAAAGATGTCCCCCGGGTGATGCACACGCACATGGTGCTGGGGTTTGGACTGTTCGACCTGCGCCTTAGCGACCCGCGGCGTTTCGGGCGGGTTGGCTGGCTGGCGGCGGGAGAAATCCCGGGGGCCCTGCTGGGCGTTGAGCCTCTGGGCCGGCAGATGACAAGCAGATTTCTGGCCAGGCGCCTCGAGGGCCGGACGGCGCCTATCAAGGCGCTGTTGCTGGACCAGAGGATTATTGCGGGGCTGGGAAATATTTATGTGGATGAATCCCTATTTCGGGCGCGGATACGGCCGGACCGGCCAGGAGGCGGCCTGCGTTTGGCAGAGGTGGCCAGGCTGACCCGTGCCATCCGCTCTGTGCTGAGACAAGCTATTGCGCACCGCGGCACTACCTTTTCGGATTATGTGGATGCGCTGGGACACCCCGGTGAAAATCAGGATTACCTGTGGGTTTACGGACGGGAAGCTGAAGATTGCATGCGCTGCGGACATCCCCTGACCACTCAGGTGATTTCTGGCCGGACTACCCATTTTTGCGCGCGCTGCCAATCTTGAGAAGGATGAGGAGGAACCTTGTTTGCAACATCTGACATTTGGTGTGGACTCTCTGGAGGAGGCCAACCAACTCAAGGACATTTTGTGGGATACCTACCGCGTGCGGGGAGAGGTGGAATTGATTCCTCAGGAACATTCCAAGTACCGCGTGAACGTCATTTCCGAAAAGGATTTAACCCCTGTGCAGCTTGAGAAGCTTCCCGGGAAACAGGGCTGATGCGGGGACGGATCTGGCCTTGGTTTCTGCTCGTGCTGGCCTTTCTCCCCGCGCTCTTGATTCACCAGCCACAGCCGAAACTTGCTGCGGATACCAATCATGTGTTTACCGAAGTGGTGTTCCAAAACCCCGGCAATCTTGATCCTGCCCTGGCGTCGAGCCCAGCGGATTGGCAGGTGGCGGGCAATCTTTTTCAGACGTTGCTGGACCTGTCCCCTAGCGGCGCCATTGTGCCCGGACTGGCCAGTTCGGCCAGCTACCAGGGGCGCACCGTGACGATTCAGTTGCGCGAGGCGCGCCTGGCGAACGGCCAGCGGGTGACCGCAGATATGGTGGCTGAGGCTCTGGCGAGGCCGCTGGTGGCCCCCGTCAGCTCGCCCGCTGCGAAGAGCCTGATGGCCGGGGTTGTGGGCACCACACGGTTTGAGAGCGGAAAATCTCATTACGTCGCCGGAATCCGGGTGCTCGCGCCGGACCGGCTGCAGCTGACTTTGAAAACTCCTGCCACCGCAGCCTTCCTCCGAAATCTGGCCAACCCAGCCTTAGCTGTGGTCCCGGTGGCGGACCAGACCCAGGGAGGGCAGAACTGGCAGTTCACCAACCTGATTGGCACCAGCGGCTACATCTTGACGCAGTGGACTCCCGGTGACCATCTGAGCTTCGAAAAATTATCGGGCTCCGGGCCTCAGGCGGTGGATCTTGTCATCTACTCGCACTTGAACCGGGCGCTTTTGGCCTATCAGAATGGACTCGTGGATGCCGTGCCGCTGGACCCGGCCGATCTGTCCCGGCTGACTTCCGCTGAGCTGAGCCACGTGCAGACTTTGGGCGAGCCGGGGGTGATCTCCCTGTACATCAACCAGAGTCAGACCGCTCACGCGCTCCCCCGGGTTAATATTCAGCGCTGGGTGAAAGCCGCATTCCGCGGCCGGGTGTCGGCTTTGTCCGGACATTATCCCCAGCTGAGAGGCGCCACAGCGAAATCGGCCGTGGTATGGGTGGACCAGTCTAATTTGGAGGCGGTTCAGCTGGCCCGAAGCCTGGCTGTCCTGTCCCACGGGACCGTGACCATTCGCACCGCGACGCCAGGCAATTTGGCGGCTATGGCCAAGTCTGGCGGGATCGGCGCGTATCTCGGAGAAAAGTCGGAGTTTGCCCACAGCGTTTCGGTGGCGCTTGTCCCTGCAGAGGCGTTCTGGCTCTTTGCGGAGCCTATGCCCCAGGCTGTGCTATTTCCCCACCAGGTTCTCTCCTGGCATTCTGTAGAGTGAAGATAGGCCATAATCTAGATATCAGAAGCGGTGGACGAGGAGGTGGTCATGTGCGGGTGGTTGGTCTCACTGGCGGCATTGGCAGCGGGAAGTCGGAGGTCAGTCGGATCCTGCGTGAGCTGGGCGCTCCGGTGATTGATGCCGACGCGTTGACGCACCAGTGCCAGGAACGGGGAGAGGACGTGTGGCGGGCCGTGTGGAGGCGCTACGGGTGGGGAATTTTAAGTCCGGACGGAGAGCTCCTGCGGCGCAAGCTGGGCCATGTTATTTTCCGGGATGCTGCCGAACGCGAAGCGCTGAATCAGATCGTCCATCCAGCCGTCAGGCAGAAAATACGTGACCGCCTGAATGACCTCTCGTCCCTCGGCCACCGTGTGGTGGTGCTCGATATCCCCTTGCTGCTGGAGGGAGACTGGCGGGAAGGGGTCGATGAGATATGGGTGGTGTATTCGGACCCTGACCAGCAGCTCGCCCGGGTGATGCAGCGCGATCACCTGGGTCCCGAGGAAGCGCAAAGGCGGATTGCGGCGCAAATTCCCCTGGCCGACAAGATTCGTTATGC
>JAKAAS010000407.1 GCA_021802225.1 Bacillota bacterium | reverse complement strand
ACACTCAGGGCACTGGTATTTTGTTCTGAAAGATGAGCAGGCGCAGATGCGCACGGTCATGTTCCGGCGTGATGCGGCTACACTGTCCGCTCCGCTGCGAGACGGCACGTCTGTCCTGGTCTTTGGACGCGTGGGAGTATTTGAACGGGATGGCCAAACCCAACTGTATGCCTCCATGGTGCAAGATGTCGGGGCGGGCGAACAGTTTCAAAAACTCGAAGCACTTAAAAAGAAATTGTACGCGGAGGGCCTGTTCTCGGCGCCCAAAAGGCCGGTTCCCCGCCTGCCCCGGGCCGTGGGGGTGATTACCTCCGGAACCGGAGCGGCGCGCTTTGACATTGAGACCGTGATCCGCAGACGCTTTCCGGGGATGCCCGTGACGCTCTTCCCGGTTCTAGTTCAGGGTGCGGAAGCGCCCCGGGCCATTGTCCTTGCGCTAAAAGAGGCGTACGGACGCCCCCTTGATGTTCTCATCGTGGGCCGGGGTGGAGGATCTAAAGAAGACCTCATGGCATTCAATGATGAGGCTGTCGTGCGGATGGTGAAAGCGTCGCCAGTTCCCGTCATTTCCGCTGTGGGCCATGAAATTGATACGACGCTGGTGGATTTGGTGGCGGACCTGCGTGCCGCGACCCCTTCGGCCGCGGCTGAATTGGCGGTGCCCGAGAAGGCTAGCCTGGTGGAGTGGCTTGGGCAGGTGAACCAGCGCTTGCGCGGAGCTTTGCGGCACCGCATTGAATGGGAGCGAACCCGCCTGTCCGGGTGGACGGGCCACGGTGTCCTGACTGATGGGGCGCGTATTGTATCGTCGCGGAGACAGCAAGTGGACCGTTTGGAAGAACGCCGGGACAGGGCGATGGAGCGGCTTTTGCATGGCGCTCGCTTGCGGCTCGACAAGCTGCAGACCGGACTGGATGCCCTCAATCCCTCCGCCGTGCTGTCCAGGGGTTATACCTACGTCACGGGCCAAGACGGGCAGACCCGGGATCTGGAGGATATTCGTGCAGGTGAACAGTATGAGGTACACTGGTATAATGGAAGCTATTGGATGATATCAGACAGGCCGGGGAAAGAGGAAGATGCGTGACGGAAGCTAGCGAACTGGAGCGTTTTGAAGATCTGATTATCCGGCTTGAAGAGATTGTGCGCCAACTGGAAGGTGGAAATTTGTCCTTGAAAGACAGCTTGGCCATTTTCAAGGAAGCACGCCAACTGAGTGAGAAGGCCAATGCCCTGCTGAATCAGGCAGAAGACATGCTGAACGCGGAAACTGAGGCGTAAAGTGGATATCGAGAGGTGGCTTCAGGAAACCCGCCAGACGGTTGAGGAATGGATCCGGCAAGATGCCCTGTCCCGGGCGGCGGAACCGGGCACGGTGGAAGAGGCGATGCGCTATTCCCTTCTGGCTGGGGGAAAACGTCTGCGGCCCCAGTTAGTCATGGCCAGCAGCCTGTATCTCGGGCTGCCGGCAGACACGTTCCGCGAGGCGGCCCTCGCGGTGGAATATATCCACACCTATTCGCTGATTCACGACGACCTGCCCGCCATGGACAATGATGACCTGCGCCGCGGACAGCCTACAGCTCATAAAATGTTCCCGGAAGCGATGGCGATTCTGTCAGGAGACGCCCTCTTGACGGAAGCATTCGTCAAGATGGGGCACTTTCAGGCCGCCCGGGCGGAAGATGTTCTCCAGGCAACGACCTACCTGGCCGAAGCTGCGGGCAGGCAAGGACTGATCAGGGGGCAGGTGATGGACCTCGCAGCGGAACGGCAGACGGTGGACCTGACGAATTTGCAGGATATTCACCGCCATAAGACAGGTGCTCTCTTTAGGGCCGCACTGGTGATTCCGGCGATTTTGTCCAGAAACTGGGACGAGCAGGAGTCTCTTCTCCAATTCGGAGAGCACTTTGGGCTGGCTTTTCAAATTGTGGATGACATTTTGAATGTTGTGGGCGACCCTGAGGCATTGGGAAAAAATGTGGGGACCGACAGCCAACTCGGCAAGGCTACCTATCCGCGTCTGGTGGGTATTGACCAGGCTCGCCGCCTGGCCGATGACCACCGCATACGGGCCAAGATCGCCATTGGGTCCGGCCCGCAGTCGGACATTTTGCGCAGCCTGGTGGACTTTGCCGTGGACCGTCAGTGGTAGGAGGAGAGAGCGATGGAAGAGAATATGTTGGACTTGGTCCAGTCACCCGGTGACATCCGCAACTGGTCTGTACCGCAGCTGGAAAAACTGGCTGCCGCGCTGCGCCAGGCCATTATTGAAACAACGGCGCAGACAGGAGGCCACATCGGGGCCAGTTTGGGGACCGTGGAACTGGCCATAGCCCTGCACTATGCCTACAATACCCCTTCTGACAAACTCATCTGGGATATTGGCCACCAGGCTTATGCCCATAAACTGCTGACGGGACGCTATCAGGAGTTTGGCACGCTGCGCCAGCTGAACGGGTTGTCGGGATTTCTGAAACGCAGGGAAAGCGAGTACGATGTATGGGAAGCCGGGCACGCATCGACATCTCTCTCGGCGGCTATGGGCATGGCCAGCGCCCGTGACTTGCGCAAACAGCATTATAAGGTGGCGGCTGTGATTGGAGATGGAGCGCTCACGGCTGGGATGGCGTGGGAAGCGATGAATCAAATCGGACAGTCGAAAACCAATCTGGTGATGGTGGTCAATGACAATTCCATGTCCATTGCTCCCAATGTCGGGGCTTTTTCCCACTATCTGACGGAACTGCGCTCGGCTCCAGCCTATACCCGCATGAAGCAGGAAGTGGAGCAACTGCTGGATGCGGTCCCGGTTTTTGGCGGCTCCATCCGGAAAACGCTGGAACGGACGAAAGATGTTCTGCACCATGCGGTGATTCCGCGCAACGTATTCGAAGAATTGGGCTTTAAGTATTACGGGCCGGTTGACGGTCACAGTTTGACCGACCTCATTTCCGTGCTGCGCAACGCCCAAACCGTCGAGGGGCCCGTGGTTGTGCATGTGATCACCCAAAAGGGCCATGGATATCTTCCTGCCGAACAGAGACCAGGCGAATTTCACGGGCCAGGACCATTTGAGATTGATTCTGGCCAATTCATTAAAAAGCCGCAGCCGCCCTCATACAGCCAGGTATTCAGCCAGACTCTGGTAGATTTGGCCAATGGTCATCCTGAAATTGTCGTGATTACCGCGGCAATGCCCGATGGCACG
>JAKAAS010000406.1 GCA_021802225.1 Bacillota bacterium | reverse complement strand
GGTGGCAGTGGGAATCAAAGCATGTCACCATCACTTCACACGCGCTCCTTCCGGCAAGCGGGAGGACGGCGCCACAATGCTCAGCTGCTGCCCCGCCGACCCCGCCAGGAGCATGCCCTCGCTGAGGATCCCGCGCAGCAGGACGGGCTTCAGGTTCGCCACCAGCACCACTTGCTGGCCCACCAGCGTCTGGGGCTCATAGTGCGCTTTGATCCCCGACACCACGGTTCGCTCTCTCTCCCCGTCGAACACCGTCAATTTAAGCAGCCGGTCGGCTCCTTTGACAGCTTCCGCCTGGCGGATGGTCCCCACCTTCAACTCGACTTTCTTAAACTCGTCGAGGCTGATGTAATTCTCCTGAGACATGTCTGCGGATTTCTGGGCAGCTTCAGGCTCTCCCGGCTCTGCCGCGGCGCCTTCTCTGAGATCGAGCCGCGGAAACAGCGGCTCCCCGCGCCGGATCCGCTCACCGCCCTGAAACGCCCCGTAAATCGCCTCGCGGTAAGACTGCACCGGCTGGTCCATCCCCAGCTGCCGGCGAATCTTCTCCGGGGTTTCAATCAGGAACGGGCTCAGCAGCACCGAAACCACTCGCAGCGTCTCTGCCAAATTATACAAGACGTTGTCAAGCTCTTCCTGCCTTGCTGGGTCTTTCGCCAAGTTCCACGGGGCGCGTTCTTCAATGTACTTGTTGGCGGCGTGGATGAGGCGGTAAATCTGGCCGATGGCGTCTGAAATCAGAAGCTGGCTCATAGCCTGGTCAACCTGCTCGTAAATTTCCGCGGCCAGCTGCGGCAGGTGGCGGTCCAGGGGACCAAAGGGGTGGGGGCCGGGTATCACGCCCTGTCCGAAACGGTCAATCATGGCCGTGCTGCGACTTAGGAGATTGCCCAGGTCATTGGCCAGGTCCACATTGAAAAGCAGCCGCAAAGCGTCTTCCGTATAGCTGCCGTCGGCGCCAAAGGGGACCTCGCGCAGAAGGTAGTAGCGCACCGCATCCACACCGTATGTCTTGGTCAGGGCGATCGGGTCCACAGCATTGCCACGGGACTTTGACATTTTGGTATCGCCAATGAGGAGCCAGCCATGGCCGAAGACGCGGCGCGGCAGGGGCAGGTCCAGCGCCATCAGCATGATGGGCCAGATTATCGTGTGAAACCGGACAATCTCTTTTCCAACCAGCTGCACGTCCGGCGGCCACACCCGGGCAAACCGCTCGGGCTCCGTCAGGTAGCCCGCCGCCGTGAGGTAATTGCTCAAGGCGTCAAACCAGACGTAAATCACGTGCTCGGGGTCGTTCGGCACCTCAATGCCCCAGTCCAGTCCGGTGCGTGAAATCGAGAGATCTTCGAGTCCAGCCTCCAAAAAGCTCAGCATCTCGTTTCGGCGGCTTGATGGCTGGATGAAGTCGGGATGGTCCAAAATGTGCTGGATCATGCGGTCCTGATACCGGCTCATCTTGAAAAAATAGCTGGCCTGCTTCACGCGCTCCACAGGTCTCCCACAATCGGGGCAATTGCCGTCCACCAGTTTGGATTCCGTCCAGAATGTCTCATCGGGCACGCAATACCAGCCTTCATACTCGCCCTTGTAGATGTCTCCCCGCTCCCAAAGGCTTTCAAAAATGCTCTGCACCACCCGCTTGTGGTCCCAGTCTGTCGTGCGGATAAACCGGTCATAGGAAATTCCTAGGGACTGCCACAGCGGATTTTGGATGAAGCCAACAATCTTGTCCACAAACTCTTTCGGACTGACCCCCGCCTCATGGGCCTTCTGGGAAATTTTCTGGCCGTGCTCATCTGTTCCCGTCACGAACCAGACGTCTTCTCCTTTCAGGCGGTGAAAGCGGGCCAGCGCGTCGGCAGCCACCGTCGTATAGGCATGGCCAATGTGGAGATTGTCGCTGGGATAGTAAATGGGGGTGGTCACATACCACGTTTTCTCGGTCATCAGGATCCTCCTTAAAATGTCCAGATCAGGCTGCGCCAAAAAAAAATGACCCGATGTCAAGGGGCGGACAACATGCCGCGGTACCACCCTTGTTCACCCTGGGGCCTTTTTGGTCGGATAACGGGGACACCGGGGAACGCTACCGCAATCTGCTTCACGTCCCTGCTCAAGGGCCATAGCATATTCGGATCCGGCTGGACTCCCACCTTTGCCAGCTCGCTTGGCGGATATTCCGGAATAGGCGCTCCCTCTCGTTGCAAGTGACCGCATTATACTGAAAAATGCCAGGGCCGTCAAATCCTTCCCGTTCATGGCGGCAACGTCTCTCCTATGTCCAGCCGCCGCCAACCCGCAAGGTTAACGTCAGACTTCTCTGCTACACTGTGCCCGCACGGCGAATTCCACTCCAGAAGGGATGATATGTCATGCCGAGTCCAAGCGGCGTCAGGCTGATGGGTCTGTGCACCATTGCGGTCGGGGCCATTTACGCTGCCGGCTATCTATACACCGAACCGTCCGCACAGGCCAATGCCATTGCCGCATTTTCTCCCCCAGCCGGCGCGGCGCCCCATCACGCAGCGACAAGCGCTAAATCGGCTTCACCAACACCTGGGCCGACCGCAAAGCCATCCCCCCATCCCGGCCCCCTCTATAAAGATGGGGTGCATACGGGATTTGCAAGCAACCCCTATGGAACCCTGTCGGTCGCGGTCACGGTCATCCGCGGAAAAATCGCCACCGTGAAGATTACCAGCTACAACATGCACTACCCCCAGTCCGTGATCGACCCGCAACTGCCGCAAGAAGCCGTGGCCAAGCAGACATGGCGGATCTACATTGTCAGCGGGGCCACGGCGAGCACTTACAACTTTGCTGAGGCCGTTTACAATGCCCTGCAGAAAGCGAGGGCATAGCCGTGCCGGATTCGCCTAGACACAGAAATCACAAGCTTCCGCACTTCGCCGAATCCTTTCTCCTCATGGGCACCGTCGTCACTATCCGCGTGGTGGGCACAGCCAAAGGGCCAGCCCGGAAGAGCATCGGCAGGTCCATTGCGGCGATGACGGAAGTGGAGCGGCAGTGCAGCCGGTTCGATGAATCCAGCGCCCTGCGCCATCTATGCCGCCACCCAGGCGACCTGGTGCCGGTGCCTCCGGCACTGTTTCACGCCTTGCGCATTGCCTGTGAGATGGGCGCCCTCACTGGCGGGGTATTCGACCCGACTGTGGGCCGCCCCCTGGAGCAGATGGGGTTCAACCGGCAC
>JAKAAS010000405.1 GCA_021802225.1 Bacillota bacterium | reverse complement strand
GAAGGGCACACCGTTTCGCAGGCGCGGCGCAATATCGATGAATTTTTGGGGTCACAGGCCGACTATATTGTCACCAACGCGGCAGGATGCGGGGCGGCGATGAAAGAATACGGGGACCTCTTGAAAGACGACCCCGCGTATCATGCCCGCGCGGAAACTTTCAGCGGCCGGGTGAGGGATATTTCCGAGTTGCTGGTGGAGCAGGGATTCGACCCCCCGCAAGCGACTCTGGACCGCCAGGTGACCTATCACGATGCCTGCCATCTGTGTCATGCCCAGCACATACGGAAGCAGCCCCGCCAGCTTCTGGCGGCCATAGGTGGAGTGTCGGTCGTCGAGATGAACGACTCGGAGCGTTGTTGCGGCAGTGCGGGAATATACAATCTCACTCATCCCGACATGGCACGCCAGCTCCTGCAAAGGAAAGTGGAGGATATACCCAAGGAAGCGGACGCTGTCATTATGGGAAATCCCGGATGCATGATTCAGATCCGCGCGGGACTGGCGGGGTCCGGACGCGAGACGCCCGTACTGCATACGGTACAGCTGCTGGATATGGCCTACCGGAGGGAGCTCTCCGGAGAACACCCTTCGGAGCGGCAGACGTAGGCCGGTGGGAATTCAGGAGAGGATGGGATGAAAGTGCTGCCAGTGACCGTGATTGGAGAACTGCAGGATATTGTAGGCAGAGACAATGTCATCATTGACAGTCACCGCACTATGGCTTACGAGTGCGATGCGTATGTGGCCGAGAAGTTTATGCCCAGTGCTGTAATCTTTCCGGAAACCACAGAGCAGGTGGCGGCGGCCGTCCGCTGCTTGGGGAAAGCTGGTGTCCCGTTTCTGCCCCGCGGTGCTGGCACGGGACTCAGCGGCGGCGCGACGCCTCTGAATCACGAGGTGGTGATCAGTCTGGCTAAAATGGATAAACTGCTGGATATCGACTACGAGAACCGCCGAGCCACCGTGCAGCCGGGATTCGTCAATTTGCGTCTCACGAAACACATGGCCGCTCAGGGCTATTATTATGCCCCAGACCCCTCTAGCCAGTCGGTTTGCACCATCGGGGGAAACTTTGCTGAAAACTCGGGGGGGTCACACTGCCTTAAATACGGAGTGACTACGAATCACGTTGTGGCCGCTGAGGTGGTGTTGCCGTCTGGCGACGTGGTGACGGTGGGGGAGGCCTATGGTGATGCCGTGGGTTACGATTTGTTGGGAGTTCTGGTGGGATCGGAAGGCACTTTGGGCATCACCACCGCCATCACTGTGAAAATTCTGCCGCGCCCGGAAGCGGTCAAAACGATTCTGGCGTACTTCGACCAGGTCGATCAGGCTTCCCAGACCGTCTCCGACATCATATCCAATGGAATCGTGCCAGCCGCGTGCGAGATGATGGACCAACTGGCGATGCAGGCCGTCGACAAGAGCATGTACCACGTGGGATACCCGGAAGACATTGAGGCGGTCCTGCTCCTGGAAGTGGACGGGCTGGCTGCCAGCGTGGAAGACAGTGTGCAGCGGGTGTCTGCCGTGTGCGCCCAAAATCACGTCCGCGCGTTCCGCACGGCTCATGACGATACGGAGCGGGCGTTATGGTGGAACAGCAGGAAAATGGCTTTCCCCGCTATCGGGCAAATTTCTCCTGATTACCTGGTGCAAGACGGTGTCATCCCGCGCACCAAGCTGTCGGCCGTTCTCAAACGGGTGGGTGAACTGAGTGCGGAGTTTGGCCTCCGGGTCGCCAATGTTTTTCATGCGGGCGACGGCAACCTGCACCCCCTGATCTGCTATGATGCGCGGATTCCAGGGCAGCTGCAGCAGGCTATGTCGTTAGGGCAGCGCATCCTGGAAGTGTGCGTGGACATGGGCGGCAGCATTACAGGAGAGCACGGGGTGGGCATCGAAAAGATTGGGCATATGGCTTACATGTTTTCGGGGGCGGATTTGGGAGCACAGCAAAGCCTGCGCCAGGTGTTCAATCCCGAGGGGCTCTGCAATGGCGGCAAGGTGATTCCCCTGCCCGGCGCCTGTGTGGAGAGCCGCACACAGACCAAAGGACGCCCGCCTGTTCGGCCATCCGGGGAAACGGCAGGCATGGTGGCCGTTGGCGGTGAGATGGCCGGCCCGGGGCCGGCATGAAAATCGTGGTGGCACCGGATTCATTCAAGGGTACCTATAATGCGGAGCAGGTGAGCCGAGCCATGGCCGAGGGCATTCACGACGCGGTGCCTGGGGCTGAGGTCGTTTTGAGACCCATGGCGGATGGCGGCGAAGGCAGTCTGGAAGCGGTGCTGGGAGCGATGCGGGCCGAGCGCATCACAGTGGACACCGCCGATTCCTATGGGCGGCCCATCACGGCAACGTATGGATTTCAGCAGGGAACCGCGTGGGTTGAGTTGGCGCAGGCATCCGGTCTCCAATTTCTGGATACCCGGCTGGATGCGCCCGCTCGAAATCGAGCGGCGCTGGGGGCGTCGACCTGGGGCACAGGGATACAACTGCGCCAGGCTTTGCAGCGGGGCGCTTCCAGAGTGTTTCTCATGATTGGGGGGAGCGGGACTACGGACGGCGGGTGGGGCCTGCTGGCCGTTTTGGGCGCGCGGTGCATGGATTCTCAAGGGAACCTGCTCGCTGGAGAGGATGCGCGCAACATGGGACGGGTGCATCGCATTGAAAACCTGAGTGCAGTCCGCGCTCTCCTTCAAGACGTATCCCTGGTCGTGGCGACGGACGTTTCGAATCCGCTGTGCGGCCCTGCGGGGGCGGCCTGGGTCTATGGACCGCAGAAGGGGCTGAGCCCGGACGGGGTGCGCATGCGCGATGCGGAATTGGAGCATTGGGGCAAGTTGCTGACTCAAGCGGCCGGGGTGCCGGAGACGGTGATGATCCTGGCCGGCATGGGGGCCGCTGGGGGAGCCGCCTTTCCCCTTAAGGTGCTGGCTCCCACCATGCGTGTGGTGCGGGGGGCCGTTCTTGTCGCGGAGTCGATCGGCCTCGAGGCAGCTATCCGGGATGCGGACCTGGTCCTGACGGGAGAAGGGGCAACGGACGCCCAGACGATGGAGGGGAAAGTGCCGCTCACTGTTTTGCAACTGGGCCGCCAATACGACAAGCGGTGCGCGGTGGTTTCCGGCCGCCTGGGAGACGGATATCAGCGGCTGGCAGAAATGTGTCCGGTGCATTTTGAACAGGCCTCTCCTGCTCCGCATTATAGGT
>JAKAAS010000404.1 GCA_021802225.1 Bacillota bacterium | reverse complement strand
AAGTCGTTGCGGCTGGTAATCGTCCAAATTCCCTGTTCCACTATTGTCAACCTCATCATTCAAAGTATGGTGACTCGCATTCGATGATTCCCAAACGTTTGAAGCGCTCGCTGATATACTCGACCGGCGTGTGTTCTACTCCATTATAGCCGGGTTTGGTGTAAACATTGATAGCATCGGGAAACACCTCGCGCAGGATGCGGCGAATCCTTCTCCCCGCTGAATCGGCATCCGTGAAAATGATCACAGTGTGGTGCTTCACGGCCTTGCGGATACGCTCGAGCCTGTCCTGATTGGGAATCCCGAACGTCGGGATAATGGGGATATCAGGGGGCAGAACTGCACGCAGCCGTGAGCGGTCATTTTTCCCCTCCACGATAATCGCAAATGTTTCTTCAAGCATCGTGTCGCAACCTGGCTCTACAATCCTACCCCTGCACCCTTTATCAGGGCACAGTGTCGGCAGCGTCCCCCCTGACCAGGATTCTAGCTCCTTTGTGGGCAAATTTCTTCCGAGGAAGAACGCGATGAGGAGGACGGTGGAGATGGGGCCTTCCGGCCGCACAACTCCTCAGGAGGCTCCGGCCTCCCTTTCCGCAAGCCGCCTGCCCTGCGCAGTCTGTGATGTCATCTGCCGGTGTGCCCAGAAGTTGATCACGATGCCACCTCTATTATTTCTGTCGTTGTAGAAGTGCCGATTACCAATTCCCTGTTCTTCCTGGCTTAGGGAAGGCGGCCTTCCGCGACTGGCCCAGCCGTACGGTGCAAGCGCTAGGCGCCCGCAACCCCGTCACCCCTTTGCCGGCACAGTCGTCTTGCTTCGTATTTTACCATTGCCCGTTAGGGTTGCCACCTCACTCCTGCTGATTTTCCCGTTTCTTCCACGCCACAGGGCGCTCTGCTATACTTTTGGGGGAATTACCAAGGAGGGCTCAGAATTGAAACAGGCAACCTTTAGAAGCGATGCGCGCGACTTTGCGGCTCTGGGGCAGGGCACCTGGAAGATGGGAGTGGACCCAGACCAGGCTTCCAAAGAAATTTCTGTTCTCCAAGAAGGTCTCTCCAAAGGACTGCTTGTGATTGACACCGCGGCGATGTACGCCGATGGGGGAGCCGAGCGCATCGTGGCGCGCGCTGTCCAAGGGCAGCGCGAGAAAGTCTTTATCGTCACCAAGGTCTGGCCAACCCGTGCTGATTATAGGGGGGTGCTCCAATCTCTTGAGGAGTCGCTCGGGCGTTTGGAGACAGACTATGTGGACCTGTTCCTGCTGCATTGGCCGAGTGCCCGCTTCCCCTTGGCGGACACCATGCGGGCCATGGCCGAGGCTCAGCGCAAGGGATTGGTGCGCGGGGTGGGGGTCAGCAATTTTTCTGTGGAATTGATGGCGGAAGCATCTGACGCTCTGGGTGATGTCCCCCTCGTCGCCAATCAGGTGGAGTACAGCCTGGCCGCCCGTGATCCAGAAACCCGGATCATTCCTTATTGCCAAGCCCATCATGTAACCGTGATGGCCTATTCTCCTATCAAAAACATCAACCAGTTGCCTCCAACCCACAAAGGGTCCGCCCTATTGCGGGAACTGGCTGAGCGCCATGCCACCACCCCCCAGAGCATTGCTCTGGCGTGGACAATTCGGCAGGCCCCGGTAATCGCCATTCCCAAGTCCTCCAGCGTGCCTCACCTGCTTTCCAATATTGAGGCTCTGCACGTGACTTTGACGAGCTCCGAGCTCACCGCTTTAGACCGCGCATTCCCTCCCAGCGGAAAAGATATGGCCGTGGAGCGCCTGTAAGCCAGATGTCAGTCAACGCATCGTCCGGACCGCACCTCGGGCGTGGGCAAGAACACCGGGTCCACAGGTATTCTTGCCCACACCGCCCCTGCGGCGCAGTCAACCTTGCGGCTCTTGCGCGTCATTCCACCAGGTCAGGAAGAGATCCATCGAGCTCCGGCGCACGCGCAATTCCTGTGACCACTGGTTCAACCGCTCAATTCCTTCTGGTGTTATCTTGTAGAACCGCTTAGGAGCTCCCTGCTCCTCCGTGACCCAGGAAGACGTCACAGCGCCCTGGTTTTCCAGTTCTCGCAACAGACGGTATATGCCCCCGCTGTCAATAACCCAAACCGGGGGCAATTCATCCTGCAACCTTTTTAAGATCGCCCCGCCGTGGCTGGGCTGCTGAAAAATAAACAGCAAGATGAACGCTTCCAAATGCTTGCCTGTCTGATATCTTCGACCTGGTTCCATGGCGTTAGGCATACAAAATCCCTCTCATTCTTGCATTCTTCTACGCACCCGCGGCCCAGCATCTCCTCATCCAAAGCCGACACCTAATGCGGGATTATCCACCAATCAAAACGCCGCTTCGCCCAAAAGGTCACGGCCCACAATCAGGGTATGAATTTCATAGGTGCCTTCGTACGTGTCCACTGTCTCTAAGTTGGTCATGTGCCTGATGGCGTGGTAATCCGTGCTGATGCCGTTGCCTCCGAGGATTTCGCGCGCCATGCGGGCAATTTCCAGCGCCGCCCGGGCATTGTGGCGTTTGGCCATGGACACTTGAGCGTAACGCATTGTCCCCCCTAGATAGAGCTGTCCCAACTGCCGGGCCATCAGCTGCATGTTGAGCAGCCGGGTCTCCATTTCCACAATGTGAGACTGAACCAGCTGCTTAGCCGCAATGGGGCGGCCGAAGGCTGTCCTGGTCTTCGCATATAGCGAGGCCTCCACCAGCGCGTCCATGGCAGCCCCTACCGTGCCCCACACGATGCCATACCTGGCCTGGGTCAGGCAATTAAGGGGAGCGCCCAGTCCATGGGCTTCGGGCAGCTGGAACGATTTGGGCACCCTGACCCGGTCCAAATACAATTCCGAGGTGGCCGACATCCGCATTGACGCTTTGGTGTGGATGGCGCTCGCGTGAAATCCCGGCAACTGGGTCGGCACCAGAAAGCCCCGAACAATTCCGGCATCGTCTTTCGCCCATACCACCGCTACCTGGGCCAGGTGTCCATTGGTGATCCAGCGCTTGGCCCCGGAAATGACGTAGGAGTCTCCCTCTTCCGAAGCCCTAGTAATCATCGCCGCAGGATCTGAGCCCGCATCAGGTTCCGTGAGGCCGAAGCAGCCGATGATCTCACCCTTCGCCATACGGGGAAGGTATTCCTGTTTCTGTTCCTCGGAGCCATAGCGGTAGATGGCATGCATGGCAAGCCCGCTCTGT
>JAKAAS010000403.1 GCA_021802225.1 Bacillota bacterium | reverse complement strand
TGTGGTGGCGATGAGATTTGTCCCAAGGAGCAAAAGCAAAGTCCAATGGCCTTGCAAGAGTTCCGGATAGGACCAAATGACTGACGAAAGGAGGACCAGTGTAACCCACAGAGCGATAACCTTACGGATTCGATCCGGTGGTAAACGGTGTCCCACAAACACCAATAGGATGACACCAAGTGGGCCAAGTGCATTGAGTATGTTCATCGAATCACCTCCTCAAGAACCGCAAGGCGTTTACATCTGTCGTGTTGAATCGACCGTGAACTAAACGGCTCATCCAGACCAGGATGATGGCTGCCACCAACAAATCCACCAGCATGCCAATCTCCATGAACATTGGCAGGTTACCCACGAGAGACGCAGCGAGGATAACAAAGGCATTTTCTGCAGCCACTAGCGCTCCCACCTGAGACAACACATGCCGACGACTAATGATTTGCAGAAGACCTAGATAAATGCTTGCCAACCCGTAGAAGAACAGAGCTCTATGCAGGATAATTCCGGTCGCAGTAAGCAACTGAATCACGTGCGTCACCGTCAGGAGCAGGGCCACCCCAGCGACGTACGTCCAAGCTGGCAGGGGACCGTCTTGTCGGTATTCTATTGGCCATTTTTGCACGAGACGGTACATAACTCCCGGAATGATACCCGCCTTAATGGCGAGCGTGGCCAGCACAATGGCTACCTTGTCGAGCGTGATGGGCCCTGACATCCAAACCATATAGCTTAGAGCTAATCCTTCCGTCCCGAGCAGCAAGATACTGGATTTGACGTTTCTCACCACAAGCAATCCCACGGACGCAACAAACACCACTAACGCGGCACTCATCATTTGAGTCCACCCCCGGTCACCACCAAATAAACAGCCAGCATACCGGTACCGATGGCAAGTCCGAAATAACCAGGTAAATGAAAATACCGAAGTTTGACGAAACGGCTCTCCATCCACCCCAGCAGTACGCCGGAAAAAGTAAATTCCAATATCCTTGACCCAAGGTTTACCCAGAGAGAGGAGAACGTAGGCCCCAGCAATACCCAACCAAGTGCAATCATAATGGTGAATTTCATCGCCATCGCGACTTGGGCCAGTCCCAACAGGCGACCGTTGTACTCCAATACAGTTGCCTCATGCATCATAGTCAACTCTAAGTGGGTATCTGGGTTATCCACGGGCAACCTACCCAACTCTGCGAGTAGCACAAATGCGTACCCAAGTACCATCAACATCCACGGCAACGTGCTCAGCGGACGTTGTAGCAATTGCGGTGCCATTGGGACGATGTCTGTCCGCCCCGTAAGGACCCACAAAACCCCAAATACCGCGAACATCGCAGGTTCAATGCCACTGCCGAGAGTTGTAATCCGACTCGCACCCAAACCTCCGAACGTTCCGGCCGCATCCAATCCAGCAAGCCCAACCCAAAATCTCTCTAAGGCCAAAATGAAGAAAATCGTCATCAAATCGTGTGGCCAACCTGTCGGCACACGGCCGCCCCACGGAATGAATAAAAGAATGACCATAAGCGCACTAACACTAATGCTGGGAGCGAGTCGGAAAATCCACGAACTGTACTCTGGAACCGTGGTTTCTTTATTCCACAACTTCTGTAACACAAAGTATCCTTGCCAAATGGTCGGCCCGTGACGTCCCTGCATGCGTGCCTTCACTGTTTGGGCAATCCCCATATAAAGAGGCGATAGCATAAGGGCTAGCACTATTCCAATAATTTGAACGATCCACACATCCATGATTTCTCCTCATCCTGTCTTTAGCGTAAAAGTAAGAGCATGATGCCTACTGTACCTAATAGATAGATTAGATATAGTCGTACAGAACCCGCTTGAATTCTAGTCGTGTGTTTAGATAGCCACCAAGCGCAACGATATCCGGGCCTATAGATATAGCGTTCCCATATGGGACTAGTTCCCCCCTCATAGATGAGCTTCTCCGGGAAATCCTGTGCATAGGCTCCCACACGTGTCAGATGTCGATGCGGCCGATAAATCACCGCAAGCGTCGTTCGAACTGCCTTAGTAAACGACGTGGAAGTGAATTGCATTGAAGCATCAGGCACTCGCCCACAACTCCACCTAGGCACCTCCTGAACTCTCCAAGGGCGCGAAAAAAACAACACGACAAAGAACGTGATTAAGAGCAAGAGAGCAATGATGACGGCATGCATGGGTACTAACTGTGTCGAGCCTTTGAGGACAAGCCCACGATGCAAGCTGGATATGATTTGTGCGATAGGCGTGGGGAAGATGCCGAGCATGAGGTTTAATCCCGCCAATACGAGAATCGGCCAAGTCATGGTGCGCGCAATTCGGTCATGGCGCACTTGGGCCCGTGGTTCGCCGAGAAAGATAACACCCGAAGCCTTGACAAAGCACATACCCGCTAAAGCGCTTGTCATGGCCAAGACAACCGCGACAGCCAACCCAAATACAGCCAACCATGCCGTGGAGCCGTTCACTAGCGACAGCACTCCTCGAAATGTGATCCATTCGCTAATAAAACCGTTAAATGGAGGAAGTGCGCTAATCGCCATAGAACCCGCTAGGAATCCTACCGCAATTCCCGGGACTGTTCGAATCAGTCCACCTAAACGTTCCACATCCAGAGTCCCCGTATGCTGTTCCACGGCCCCTGCGGCGAGAAACAGTTGGCTTTTAAAAAGTGCGTGGTTCAGAGTATGAAACAAAGCTGCCATCATGCCGAGTGTTTCCATGATGGGTCGGTTCAAATCGATGCCAAGTGCCATAACACCGAGTCCGAGAAAGATGATGCCGATGTTCTCGATGCTATGATAGGCCAACAGACGTTTCAGGTCGTGCTCCATCAATGCGTACAGAACACCGAGCAGGCTGGAAATGGATCCTGCAACGAGTAACACGATAGACCAAACCACATTTGTTGGACCAAGATCAATCAGGAGGAACTGGGCAACACCGAAGACACCCAACTTAATCATGACTCCGGACATCAGCCCCGAGACCGGAGCGGGCGCAATGGGGTGCGCACGCGGGAGCCAAATGTGAAAAGGAACCATCCCACTCTTTACGGCAAAACCAAGACCTAAAAGTCCAAATATCCAACTCTTTGTTCCAACAGGAAGGCTGTGGGCCAGGAGTGCCCAAGTTGCAAAGTTCATAGAATGCACTGACGCACCCATTAATAATAGACCCAACAGAATTGCGACGGCACTGAACTGTGACAGGACA